>JALZCA010000191.1 GCA_030863285.1 Actinomycetota bacterium
GTTGCGGGTACGCGGTTCGGTTGCGCACCAGGAAGTGATCCTTGGGGGAGCGGGCGAGACGCTCACGATCCGCCACGACTCGCTCGATCGTTCGTCGTTCATGCCGGGCGTCGTCCTGGCGATCAAGAAGGTCGGCGCGCTCGATGGTCTCGTCGTTGGCCTCGAGCACTTATTGGACCTCTAGACCGTGGCGATCGCGGCAGACGAAGGAAGGTCCGTTCCACGAAGACTTGTTCCGCTACTCCTCGTCGTGGTCGTGTTCGGCGGCCTGGCGCTGACGCAGTTGCGTAACTCCGAGGAGGGCATCGGCGAACAGAAGCCGGTGCTGTCCGTGGATTTCCCCACCACCGCCGAGGCCGGGTCGATCCAGACCGCGGTCCTTCACGTCGAGAACCCCGCCGCGAGCGACATCGAGTCGTTGTTCGTGAGCTTCTCGGCCCTCGCAGTGGGTGGGGGTGAGGACTTTCCCACGCCCATCGTCGCCGGCAGAGTTGCGGGTTCCGAGCCGGCGGTGGTCGACGTCGAGCCCGAGCCGACCGCGCGCGAACAGGGCGTGCGGTTCGCCTTCGGCCCGCTCGAGGCGGGGGAGTCGACGACGATCCGTTTCGACCTCCGCATGCCCGAGATCACGGGCCGCGCGGCGAACTCCATCGCCGTCTACGACGGAACGATCCCCGAGCGCGCGACCGGCGACAGCATCGAGATCACGATCGAGGGGTGAGTCGAGCGCGCCGCGACCAAAGAAGCGGGCGAACGTGGCAAGGTAGGGAAAACGAAGAGGGAGGCTGACATGACACAGACGAGGTTCGGCCAGGTTCTCACCGCGATGGTGACGCCGTTCGCGAAAGACGGATCGCTCGATGTGAAGGCAGCGCGCACGCTTGCCGCACACCTCGTCGGACACGGCTCCGAGGGGCTCGTCGTAGCCGGAACCACCGGCGAGTCGCCGACCCTTTCGCATCGCGAGAAGCTCACGTTGTTCGAGAACGTGCTCGAGGAAGTGGGCGATCGCGCGAGCGTCATAGCGGGGACCGGCACCTACAACACTGCCGAGTCGATCGAGCTGACCAAAGAGGCGGGAGCTCTCGGCGTGAATGGGTGCCTTGTCGTTACGCCGTACTACTCCAAGCCTCCGCAGAACGGTCTTCTCGCCCACTTCACCGCGATCGCGGATGCGAGCCGGGTCCCGCTGCTGATCTACGACATCCCCGGCCGGACGGCTCGACGCGTCGAGCGCTCGACGATGGTCAAGCTCGCCGAACACGAGCGCATCGTCGGCGTGAAGGACGCGGTCGGCGACGCCCTCGAGACGGCCAAACTCAGGGTCGAGCTGAACGACGCCGGTCATCAGGACTTCGAGATCTACTCGGGTGACGACGGCTTGCTGCTCCCGCACATCGCGGCCGGCGCCGTCGGCATCATCTCGGTCTGCTCGCACCTCATCGGCGAGAAGATCAAAGACGTCTTCAGGTTCCGAGACGAGAGCCGCCCGGACGAGGCGCGCGCGACCTATCTCGAGATCCTTCCGCTCATCAACACGATCATGGGCGTGACCGCGAGCCCGATCCCGGTGAAGGCCGCGGTGAACATGATCGGGATCGAGGTCGGCGAGCCGCGGCTCCCGCTCGTGCCCGCCACTCCGGCCGAGGAAGAGGCCATCCGCGCGGCGCTCGGGCGCGTAGGGCTCGTTTGACCCCAGACGCATTCGAGCCCACGAAGGTCGTCTTCCTCGGCGGCCTCGGGGAGATCGGTCGCAACATGATCGCCCTCGAGTCCCGAGGGCGCGTGATGGTCGTCGACACCGGCTTGTCGTTCCCGAACGAGGAGATGCTCGGAGTCGACCTCGTCCTTCCGGACTTCTCGTGGGTGGTCGATCGAGCCGATGACGTCGAGGCGGTCGTCCTCACCCACGGCCACGAGGATCATGTCGGCGCTCTCGGCTGGTTCCTGAGCGAGGTGAACGTTCCCGTATACGGCACGGCGCTGACTCTCGGCATCGCGCGCCGGCGCCTGGACGAGTTCGAGGTCGAGGCGGACCTGCGGACCGTGAAGACGGAGGACCGGCTGGATCTCGGACCCTTCTCGTGCAGCTTCCTCGCGGTCTCGCATTCCATTCCGGACGCGGTTGGGCTGTGCATCGACACGCCCGATGGACGAGTCTTATACACGAGCGACTTCAAGATCGACCACACGCCGATCGACGGTCGCCGCACGGACATCGAGCGCTTCGCCTCGCTCGGTCGTGAGGGAGTCGATCTTTTGCTGTCGGATTCGACCAACGCCGAGACGCCCGGGCGGACGCCTTCGGAGGCGGTCGTCGGGGATGCGCTTCGGGACATCTTTGCGAGTGCGAGCGGCCGCATCGTGGTCGCGTGCTTCGCATCTAACCTGCATCGCATCCAGCAGGTCTGCGAGACCGCGGAGCGTTTCAATCGCAAGGTCGCGTTTATCGGGCGATCCATGATCGCCAATGTTGAAGTCGGTCGCGAGCTCGGTTATCTGCAGATCGCCGACGACACGCTCGTGGACATCAACGAGATCGACTCACTGCGTCCGGAGCAAACAACGGTCATCTGCACCGGCTCACAGGGAGAGCCCCTGTCCGCGCTCGCGCTGATCTCTACCGGGGAGCACAAGTTCTTCAACGTGCGTCCCGAGGACACCGTGATCCTGTCGGCGAGCGCCATTCCCGGTAATGAGCCCGCCGTGCACCGCGTCATCAACTCGCTCTACCGGGAGGGCGCGACTGTCTTCTACGCGGAGAGCAGCCCGGTGCACGTCTCGGGTCATGCCGCGGCCGAGGAGCTCGCCGAGCTTCTCGACATCGTTCGCCCGCGCCACTTCATCCCGGTGCACGGCGAGTTCCGCCAGTTGGCGGCGCATCGCAGGATCGCTGAGGCCGTGGGGGTCGATCCCGCTGCGATCACGATCGTCGAGGACGGCGACGTGGTCGAGCTCGAGGGGGGCCGCGTGGCTCTCGGCGAGCCCGTCGCCGCGGGGACCGTGCTCGTCGACGGCCTCGGGGTCGGCGACGTCGGTCCCGTCGTCCTGCGCGATCGGAGACACCTCTCGGAGGACGGGATCCTCATCTGCGTCCTCACGATCGATTCGCACACCGGAGAGATCCTTGCGGGACCCGACCTCATCAGTCGCGGGTTCGTCTTCGTCGACGAGTCGCAGGACCTGCTCGACGACGCCGCGGATGCAGTCGCCGAGCGCCTCGAGTCCATCGACACCGAGGCCGCGACCGACTGGGGAGCGATCAAGAAGGCGTGCCGGCGAAGCCTCGGCGAGTACGTCTGGCGCGAGACCCGCCGGCGCCCGATGATCCTGCCGATCGTGATGGAGGTCTAGGACCCTCTCGCGGCCCTCTCATGGGCCAGCCGCCTCCCTTCGGGACGCAACCTCGCTGCCTCGCGGTGGGGGTCCGCACCTCGCCGTATGTGCGGAGACGGGGCTTTGGGCCCCCTCGAAGGGGCCGTCTTTGGACCGTCCCTTCCTCGTTTCGGGACGCGGGCCGATGTCTCCGTGGATGGTCCCCGCCTGAATCATTGTTGGATGCGCGGGTTTCTGTGTATTGTTGTTAATCACTGTTAATTTTGTGGTTCCTGGGGAGC
>JALZCA010000195.1 GCA_030863285.1 Actinomycetota bacterium
GCTGTGGATCGATTCGTCTCCGCTGGGACGGGCAGGTGTTGCGCCAGGCCCGGACCGGCCTCGGAACCGTCCGGCTCGATTCGACTCGCAGGAAGCAGGCCCTCGTCGTCTTCGAGGCGTTCGGAGCCGTGGAGCAGGGCGCCGTCGCCCTCGAGGTCGTCTCCGACGGCAAGCCCGTCCTCGTCGACGGCTTCGGCGTCTCCAAGACCTAGCCCCCGGTCACCTCTGGCAGTAAAGGGCGCGCCCTCGACGTGGCCGCCTACTGCCCGACGTGGCGCGTACGCCAAACCCCGAAAACGTGTTCGACGCGCGGGTTTCTGTGTATTGTTGTTAATCACTGTTAATTTTGTGGTTCCAGGGGAGCAGAGCAAGCAGAGCCGGAGCCGGGAGGGGCCATGGCCACGTCGACCCGCCGATCGAAGTCGTCGCGGAGCCGCAAGAGCGCGGCCCGCCGGCCGCGTTCGGGGTCCACCGGGCGGCGCCCCGCCTCAAGGAAGAAGAAGTCCAGGTCGAAGAGCAGACCCCACGCGGTCTCCTCGCTCGCCCGCTGGAGCCTGGTCCAGGTCTCGAGCGCCCCTGCGGAGGCGTGGGGGCTCTTGGTCGTCGGCTTCGGAGCGGTTGCCGCCCTCGGCGTCTACTCGAGTGGCGCGGGCCCCGTCGGCCGTTCGATCGATTTCCTGCTGTCGCTCATCGTGGGGCGGGCGGCGATCGTCGTTCCACCGACGCTTGTTGTCCTGGGTGTGCTGATCGTCTGGCCGCGCCTGCGCGAGCACGCGGGACGCGTCCTCGCGGGGATCGGCGTCTGCCTGCTGGGCCTGTCCGGGATCATCCACCTCCTGCACAACAACCGCCCGGTCTCGGCGCCGCTCGAGAAGTTGCAGAAGATCGGGGGGATCCTGGGAGCGCTTGCGTCCCGTCCGCCGTCACTCGTCGTGGGCACCTGGGTTACGGGCTTCCTGTTGGCCGTCCTGTTCGGGATGGGCCTGCTCATCATCACGAAGACGCCCCTCAGCCGAGTGGTCGAGTGGTGCAAGGTCGCCGCGCACGGTGTGGCCGAGTTCGTGCGGGGGCTCGCTCACGGCCACGACGACCAGGACGACGAGTACGAGGACTACGACGAAGGCGAAGAGCCCGACGTCGAGGAATGGGTTGCCGCCGGCCCGCAGAAGAAGGGCGCGCGCCGAGGAGCGACCGAGGATGTCTCGGGCGAAGGGCTCGCCGGCGCCGGGCGGCCGCAACAGCTCGCGATCGCGACCGGCGACTCGCGCTCGTACAAGCTGCCCGCCCTAAGTCTTCTCTCGAAAGGGGAGCAGCGCGAGGTGTCGGCCCGCTCCATCGAGGAGACGATTCGTACGCTCGAGTCGACCCTGCAACAGTTCAAAGTCGACGCGTCGGTGACCGGTTACACGGCGGGGCCTACCGTCACGCGCCTCGAGATCGAGCTCGGCGAGGGCGTGAAGGTCAACCGCGTCCTGTCGCTTTCGAACGAGATCAAGTACGGGCTCGCATCGGGCGAGTTGCGCTTTCTCGCGCCGATTCCCGGACGCTCCGCGATCGGCGTCGAGGTGCCGAACAAGACGCGCGCCCTGGTAACGCTGGGCGACGTGCTCCAATCCCCCGAGGCTCAAAAGGACAAGCACCCGCTGTCGTTCGCGCTCGGCAAGGACATCTCGGGACACTCCGTGCTCGCGAACCTGACCGAGATGCCGCACCTGCTGATCGCGGGGGCCACTAACTCGGGTAAGTCGTCGTGCATCAACTCGATGATCACCTCGATCCTTGCCCGCGCGCGGCCCGACCAAGTCCGCATGATCCTCATCGACCCCAAGCGCGTCGAGCTCAACCACTTCGCCGGCGTCCCGCACCTCATCACACCGGTCGTCACGCAGCCAAAGAAGGCGGCCACCGCGTTGAGCTGGGTCGTGCGCGAGATGGAGATGCGTTACGAGACGCTCGCGCAGTGCGGCATGCGCAACATCGACTTCTACAATGACGCCGTCGCCCGTAAGGCCGTCATCAAGCAGGACGACGCCGACCCAGATCCCGACCCGCTGCCCTACATCATGGTCGTCGTCGACGAACTCTCGGACCTGATGATGGTGGCGCCGCGCGATGTGGAGGCGGCGATTTGCCGCATCGCGCAGATGGCGCGCGCGGTTGGGATCCATCTCGTGGTGGCGACCCAGCGTCCGTCGGTCGACGTCGTCACCGGGCTCATCAAGGCGAACATCCCGTCACGGCTTGCGTTCAGCGTTGCGTCGCAGCAGGACTCGCGCGTCATCCTCGATCAAGGAGGCGCCGACAGCTTGATCGGACACGGAGACATGTTGTTCCTTCACGCGAACTCGTCGAAGCCTCGTCGCATCCAGGGGGCGTGGGTGAACGAAAAGGAGATCGCGGCGATCGTCGGACACGCGCGGCGTCAACGCGCTCCCGAGTACGTCGAGGGCGTCACGGTCGAGGAGGGCGGGAGCGACGCGCCTGGGTTCGCCGACGGCGACGACGATCTACTACAGGAAGCCCTCGAGCTCGTGGTGCGTTCGCAACTCGGGTCCACCTCCATGCTGCAGCGCAAGCTCAAGGTCGGCTTCGCGCGCGCGGGTCGACTCATGGACTTGCTCGAGCAGCGCGGGATCGTGGGGCCATCTTTGGGATCCAAGCCGCGCGACGTGCTGATGACACCTGACGAACTCGACGCGGCGCGCGAGACGGAGAACGCCTAGCACTTCGACAATCCGTTAACACCCCTCTTCACCTGCGTAAACGTCGAACCGGTTGCTTTCGGGCGCTGCCTATAATGCTTGCGTACAGGCATTGATCGCCTACCCAAGCGAGCGCCGTGGCCGAACGCCTCACGATGGGCGACTACCTCCGGGCCTCACGTACCGAACAAAGCATCAGTCTGGAGAGAGCCGCCCAGGACACGAAGATCAAGGCCGACTTCTTGATGCGCATGGAGTCGGACGAGTTTGACTTCATCGCGCCCGCATACGCGCGCGGTTTCTTGCGCTCGTACGCGCGCTATCTGGGCCTCGACGACGAGCCGTTCCTCGACGAGTTCGATCGCCGCTTCGGCACCGGACCCGTCGACACCGTCCAGATGGTCGCGGCCGACCGCCGTAAGCAGCAGAAGATCAAGGATCATTCGCCCTTCAGCCGGTGGACGATCGTGCTCGTTATCGCGGCCGGTGTATTGCTGACGCTGGCCCTCATCGGCATCTTCGCCCCTCAGCCCAATCGCGATCGAGGTCAGCAGGCCGCCGCCACTTCGCCTTCGCCCTCGCCGGCTGAGGACAGGCCGAAGGAGAAAAGGTCGCCGTCGCCGACGTCCTCGCCCACGCTGACGCCGGAGGAGGTCTTCTTCGCCGACGGCATCGAGCTCACCGTCGAGGCGACGCAGGGCGATTGCTGGGTCGACGTCGACGCCGACGGCCAGGACGTCTTCGCCGAGACCATGACGTTCGGGTCCTCCCAGACGTTCACCGCCGAGGAGGACATGAGCGTGGTGCTCGGCGCCCCCGGGAGCGTCGAGTTGATCCTCAACGGGGAGGCCCTCGGTTCACCTCCCACCGACGAAGCAGGAGCGCTGACGTTCACGTTGCCCGACGACTTCGGCACGACGAACTTCCCGATCCCCGAGGGCTTCGATCCAACCGATCCGTCTCCGTTGCCCTCGCCGTCGCCGACGGTCTCACCCACGGAAACGACGGAGTAGACGTGTCGCGTGTCGCGATCGTCACGCTCGGGTGCCCGAAGAACGCAGTCGACTCCGAAGGGCTCGGGGGCCTGCTCGCCGCCGGGGGCCATGACGTCGTCGATCAACCGGAACGCGCCGACGTCGTCGTCGTCAACACCTGCGGGTTTATCGACCCGGCCCGGCGCGAGACCGTCGAGGAGGTGCTCGATCTCGCCGAGCTCAAGGAAAGAGACGTCGGTGGGCTCGTCCTCACCGGCTGTCTCGTTGCGCGCTCGGCGGATGATCTTGCGGAATCGCTTCCAGAGGTCGACGCGTTCGTCGACTTCGCCGCCTACCCTCGGGTAGCCGAGATCGTTCGTCGCGTCGCAGAGGGCGATCTCGACCAAAGGGTGTTCGGCGAACCCGGGACGCGCTTCGATCCTGCCTGGTGGGATGCCGGCATCGCGAGCGGCCCCCGGTTGCGCTTCGGCAGGACGCCGTGGGCGTATCTCAAGATCGCCGAGGGATGCGATCGCGGCTGCACGTTCTGTGCGATCCCGTTGATGCGCGGCAAGTTCCGCTCCCGCTCGCTCGAGGTCATCGAGCGCGAGGCGCGGCAACTGGCCTCGTCGGGCGTTAGCGAGCTGTCGCTGGTCAGCCAGGACTCGGTCATGTGGGGCCGCGACATCGGCGGCGATCGCTTGAGCGAGTTGCTCGACAGACTCGAGCGCGTGGATGGGATCCGTAGGATCCGGCTCATGTACCTGCATCCTCAGGGCGTCGACGAAAAGCTCATCGACCGCATCCTGGAGTCCGAGAAGGTCGTGAACTACTTCGATCTCTCTCTGCAGCACGTGTCGGTCGACGTCCTCAAGCGAATGGGGCGATGGGGAGGGCGCGAGCGGTTCGACAAGATCATCAATCGCATACGGGCCGCTGATCCCGCCGCCGGGATCCGGTCGACCTTCATCATGGGTTTTCCCGGCGAGACGGACGCCGACGCGGCCGAGGTCGAGTCGTTCGTGAGCGAGCGGGACCTCGATTGGATCGGAGTCTTCGCGTACTCCCGCGAGGAGGGAACGCGCTCACACGACATGACGGATCAAGTCCCCGAAGCGATCGTGCGGGAACGAGTAGAGGCCGTCAGCGCGAGCGCCGAGATAACGATGAGCAGGCGAGCGCGCTCGTTGATCGGGGACAGGCTGGAGGTCCTCGTCGACCGGCTCGATCTCGACGAGCAGATGTGGGTCGGGCGCTCGCAACGCGAGGCTCCGGAGGTCGACGGCGAGATCCTCTTCTCGTCGGACGCAGCCGTGTCGGTAGGCGATTACGTGCAGATCCTGGTCACGGAGAGCGACGGGGCCGACCTGATCGGCAAGATCGATCCGTAACACTCGTCGTCTCGACGCGGTCGCCGGACGCTACGCTCCGGTCGCATGAACCTCCCGAACGC
>JALZCA010000196.1 GCA_030863285.1 Actinomycetota bacterium
CCCTTACACGATCTCCTATACGTCGACGGCAGCGCCCGAGCCAGTCGAGCTCGAGGGGCGCCTCGATCTGACATACGAGGACCCCGACGGGTGGCGCGTCGGGTGGAGCGAGGGCGACATGTGGCCGGGCATCGCGGGCGCAGCCGGGTTCGAGATCCAGATCGAGCAGGCCAAGCGCGGCGCGATCGTCGACCGCAAGGGCCGGGTGCTCGCCAAAGGACAGGCGGAGTCGCGCCGCTACCCCTACGAGTCGATCGGCGGGAGCACGATCGGCCACCTCGAGCCGGTCTCCAAGAAGGACGCGGGCGACGGGCGCTCTCCGGGCGAGCTCGTCGGCGCGTCTGGGCTGGAGCAGGGGCTCGAGGACCTTTTGACGGCTTCGTCGGGCGGGGATCTGCTCGTGGTCGACGAGGCCGGCAGGCGCCTCGAGGTAGTCGGAAGCAGCCCCCCGGGCAAGCCGGAGGACGTGAAGGTGACGCTCGATATCGAGATCCAGCGCGCCGCAGAGAACGCCTATGGGTCGACGACTGGCGGCGCGGTGGTAATCGATCCGCAAAACGGGGACCTGCTCGCGGTCGTGTCGTCCTCGCCGTTCGATCCCAACAACTACGTCGGTGTTCCCGACATAGCGCCCTTCAACCGAGCCCTTTCGGGCACGTACCCACCCGGTTCGGCGATGAAGGTCGTCACCGCGTCGGCTGCCCTCGACACCGGGACGGTCACGCCGAGCACCGAGGTCACCGGTCCGGGCGAGTACAAGGGCGTCTACAACTTCGAGGGGGGCGAGTTCGGGTCGATCTCGTTCACTACGGCAACCCAGAACTCGGTCAATACCGCTTTCGCGCAGATCGCAGAGGAGCTCGGCGCGAAGAAGATGTTCGACTACGCGGAACGCTTTGGGTTCAACAAGAAGCCCACGATGCCGCTCGAGGCGGCAACGCCGTCGTTTCCCTTCCCCGAGGACTTGAGCGACCTGATGTGGGGTTCGATCGGACAAGCTCAGGTGCTCTCTACACCGCTACAGATGGCCACCGTCGCCGCGACCGTGGCAAACGGTGGCGTCCGGATGGAGCCCCGCATAGTCAAAGGTGATCCGCCAGAGGGCGAGCGCGCGATGTCGAAGAAGTCCGCGCGCCAGATGACGGCTCTCATGGAAGCCGTCGTCACTGGGGGAACGGGTACCGCGGCGAACCTCGGGACTCCGAGCGTTGCCGGCAAGACCGGCACGGCCGAGGTCTTCATCGACGGCGGGATCAAGAACCACGCGTGGTTCATCTGCTTCGCGCCGTCCGACGACCCAGAGGTTGCGGTCGCCGTCGTGTCGGAGCTCGGCGGTGTCGGCGGTCAGGTGGCCGCCCCTCTCGCGCGTCAGATCCTCCAGGCGGTCCTTCCGCTCGTCTGATGAGAGCCGTCGTGCAGCGCGTCGCAACGGCGCGCGTGGTCGTAGAGGGCGACGTGGTGGGCGAGATCGGCCGCGGCCTGGCCGTGCTGGTCGGGGTTTCGGTGGACGACACCGAATCGGACGCGGCGTGGATGGTCGACAAGCTCGCCCACCTGCGCGTCTTCTCCGACGACGAAGGAAAGATGAATCGCTCCGTGCTCGACGAGGATGGCGCCGTGCTCGTCGTGTCGCAGTTCACGCTCTTGGGCGACGCGCGCAAGGGGCGACGCCCGTCGTTCGTGAAGGCCGCCGCGGGAGCCGAGGCGAAGGCGCTGTACGAGTCGGTTGCGGCTGGCCTACAAGGGCTCGGGCTTACGGTTGCGACCGGGGAGTTCGGAGCGAGCATGGAGGTAGAGCTGACGAACGACGGCCCGGTCACGCTGCTGCTGGATTCGACGAAGGCGTTCTAGGACAGGCGCCCGTTTAGTACCCGATTCCGGGCAACAGGATCAGTAGATAAACAGCTACCGCGCGCACGAGCCAAGGCCGGCGAAACGCGTTCATTGCACCTGGCGGGGCCACTCGCTTTGGCTCGCCGACACCGGTCGAGATGGGACATCCGCAATCCTCCAGGAATTCTTCGGCGCGCTCCAGGTTCGCGGCGGACACCATCACGCGATGCCAACCGAAGTCACTTGCAAGGCTCGTCCATTCCGCCAGTGCGGCGGCGACCATCCAGGGCGAGAGACCACTGGACCAGATGCGCGCTTCGACGCCGTGCGCTGCCAAGAAAGACCTCGCCAGTTCGGCATAAGCCCACCTTCCCGTCACAAAGACCGAAGTGAGCGGTTCGAAACCCGGGATCAGGGGTGGCGGAGCGCGCTCTGGCGGAGGCTCGTCCACGAGGGCGACGAGGCAGTCCGAGCACACCTCGACGGTCGCTCGATACTCTGCGCCGCAGCTCGGGCAATACCTATAGTTCACGCTGCGGCCGCGGAGCGCTCTAGCTCTTGAGGACCCTCCGGGCGGCGTCGGCCACGGCCCCCGGGGTGAGCCCGAACTGCACGAGCAGCTCTTCCGGCTTACCGGAGGTCGCGTAGGTGTCACCGATATTGACGAACGCCATCTGCGTCGGCTGTCGTTCGGCAACGACCATCGACACGGTGGCGCCGAGCCCCCCGTAAGCGAGGTGCTCCTCGGCGACGACGATGCCGCGCGTTTCGTTCGCCGCACGCTCGATCGCTTGGACGTCGATTGGTTTGACGGTGTGCATGTCGAGCACCGCTGCAGAGACTCCCTCGCGCGCCAGTTCCTCGGCCGCGTCGAGGGCCATCGCGACCATGATCCCGTTGGCGATCAGCGTGACGTCCTCGCCCTCGCGCAGCCGGTTGGCTTTACCGACGTGGAAGGCCGACTCGTCTTGGTAGATGACCGGGACCTTCGGTCGTCCGCAGCGAAGGTAGGTCGGGCCCTCGCGCTCGATCATCGCCCGCGTTGCGGCGCGCGCACTCGGGCCGTCCGCCGGAACCATGACGGTCACGCCTGGAAGCGAACAGGCGAGAGCGATGTCCTCTATCGCCATCTGTGAGGGCCCGTCCTCGCCGATCGAGATGCCGGCGTGGCTCCCGACGAGCTTCACGTTCTGATTCGGGAACGCTACCGACATGCGTATCTGGTCGAACGCGTTCGACATCAAGAACGTCGCGAACGAAGCGACGACCGGGATCTTGCCTGCCCCCGCGAGCCCCGCCGCGACCCCCACGAGGTTCGACTCGGCAATCCCGACGTTGAAGAACCGGTCGGGATACTTCTGAGCGAACTTGTTCGTGTAGGTCGAGTTGTTGACGTCGCCGTCGACCACGGCGATGCGTTCGTCTCCACCCGCCTCTGCAAGCGCCTCACCGAATGCCTCGCGCGTTGCAGGACCATCCGGGAGGTCGAGGTTCTTGATGCCCAGGCTCACGGCGCCGCTCCTATCTCCTCTAGGGCTCGCTGGCCGTCTTCTTCACTTAGGGGTTTGCCGTGCCACTTCGCAGGCGTCTCTTCGAGCTGAGTGACTCCTTTGCCCTTGACCGTTCGCGCCACGATGACCTGTGGTGCTCCGGTGGTCGAGTTCGCCCACTCGTAAGCCATCGCGACCTCTTCTAGCGAGTGGCCGTCAATCTCGCGCGCGGCCCAGCCGAAGGCTTCGAGCTTCGGCGGCATCGGGTCGAGCGGCTGGACGCGATCGACCGCGTCGGTTTGCTGATAGCCGTTGTGG
>JALZCA010000203.1 GCA_030863285.1 Actinomycetota bacterium
GGCGATTACCTGCTGAAGACGGCGGCTCGAAGCGCTGATGGATGGAACTTCTCGTGGCTCGGGGAATTCGACGCTTACGCCGAGCGCTCGGCAGCCGCAGACCGAGCTTGCGAGGCAAGCGGTCGCGATCCAGCGACGTTGAAGAGATCGGTCGGTGCGTACGTGCTCGCCGGGACCGACGACGTCGACCTCAAGCGACGTCACGAGAGGCTGGTCGAACGCACTCCGTCCGGTGTGTTGCAGCCCGGGGGCTCCGGCTCGGGAGTATCCTTGGAGGAGTACGGCCGCACGCGCGTCGTCGGTACGGCATCGCAGGTCGTCGACCGTCTCGGCTCGCTCGAGCAGCCGGGCGTCGAGGAGGTCATCGTCAGCCTGGGCGCCCTTCCGTTCCAGGTCGCCGACGAGGAAGACGTGCAGTTCGTAGGAGAAGAGATCGCCTCGGCGCTTCGCTGAGGACTGGAGGTAGTGGAAATGAACTTCCTGCCTGGTGCCGGTGAGTTGTGGGTCCTCCTGCTCATCGTTCTGATCCTGTTCGGTGGAACGAGGCTCCCGAAGTTGGCGCGCTCGATGGGGCAGGCCGGCAAGGAGTTCAAGAGCGGCTTCAAGGAGGGCTATAAGGAGCAGCCGGTCGAGGGACCGTGCCCCTTCTGCCAGGCCGACGTCCCACAGGACTCTAAGTTCTGCCCCGGCTGCGCGCGCAGCGCAGAGGACATCGTGGCGGAGAAGAACAAGAGGGCCGCGGAGAAGACGCCCAAGAGCGCGTAGGCATTACGGCGTAAGCACTACTTTCATCGCCTCGCGGGAGGCGAACAGCTCGTAGCCTTCCTCGGCCTGCTCGAGCGGGAGCCGGTGCGTGATCAGCACTGTGGGATCGATTGCACCCGCTTCCACCGCCGCAAGTGCTTCGTCCCAATGCGCCTGCACGTTCGCCATGCCCGAGAAGCGAAGGTCGAGTCCACGGACCCAGACCATGCCCATCGAGATGTCGTAGCGCTCGGGGCCGTAGACACCGACGACGACCACGCGGCCCCCGTCGCGAGCGCATTTCATCGCCGACTTGAAGACCGGGATCGTCCCGACGGCCTCGATCACGATGTCGGCCATGGCTCCCTCCGTTGCGCCCGCAACTGCGGCCTGTGGAGCCATCTCCGCGACGTCGAGCGCCTCCACTCCGAGGTGATGCCGGGCGAACGCGAGCCGGGACTGGTCAAGGTCGAGCAGCAGGAGCTGTCGAGGCTCTCGCATTCGTGCCGCCATAGCCGTCGCGAGGCCGACGGGTCCCGCGCCGATGATCGCGACGCGGTCGTTCTCCCGCACCTCGCCGAGCGCCGCCGCGTAGAACCCAGTTGCCAGGACGTCACCGACGAAGAGGTTTTCCTCCCCGGGCGCCTGCGTTCCCGACGTGCGGAGGTTGACCGACGCGTCGGGAACCCTGACGAACTCCGCTTGCGCGCCGTCGAGGTCTCCCGTCATCGCTCCCAGCCCGAGTGCGCGTCGGTTGCGGCAGAAGTTGAACTCGTTCCTGCGACATGGTGCACACCGGCCGCAGGCGATCAGGAACGAGCCGATGACGCTTGTGCCCTCTGCGAATCCGGCCTCCCCGCCGGCCTCGACCACCGTCCCGACGTACTCGTGTCCGATGATCGAGCCTTCCCGCAGTCCCGGTGTCTTGCCGTGGAGCAGGTGGAGATCGGAGGCGCAGATCGACGTCTTGTGGACCCGGACCACCGCGTCCGCGGGGTCCCCGACCCTGGGAACGGGCACGTCGTCGACCCGGATTGTTCCCTCGCCGGTCGTCACGACCGCCCTCATGCGAGCACCGGCCGGGGAATAAAGAGGGCCGTGTTTCGCGTTCCGGACGTAGCGGGCATCAAGAGGAGGGTCGAGTGGGCCCGCGGCGAAGCATCTCGACAGTTCACGACGACATCCTGACGCACGGGCGGTCGCCGACCGAAAGAAGAGGACCCATGAGCGACCACGTCATCGTCTACACGACTCCGACGTGCGGCCCCTGCCGGCGCCTCAAGCGGACGCTCGACGAGGCCGGCGTTCCCTTCAGGGAAGTCGACATCAATAGCGACCCTGAGGTCGCCCGGCGCATCGAGGCGGCGACCGGCGGCTACCGGATCGTGCCCACGGTCCGCGTGAGTGGGCGCCTGCTCGTGAACCCTCCGGCAGGCGACGTCGTCTCCCTGGCTGCAGGCAATTAACAACCCTAGTAAGGTATATAGATGCCAAACTTTCGCCAACTTCTGAGAGAGACCAAGAGCCAGATCTCCGAGACCACTCCGGAGCAGGTCCGCAAGCGCCTCGACGAGGGCCACGAGGTCGAGCTGCTCGACGTGCGCGAGCAGGAAGAGACCCAGCACGGCGTCGTCCCCGGCGCGCACCGTCTCCCGCGTGCGCATTTTGAAAGCAGGGTCGAGGACGTCGTGCGCGACAAGTCCGCGCCGGTGGTCGTCTACTGCGCGAGCGGCGTGCGCAGCGCGTTCGCTGCCCGCACCCTCAAGGAGCTCGGCTACGAAAACGTCCAGTCGATGGCGGGTGGCTTCATCCGCTGGAAGGACCTCGGCTTCGACTACGAGATCCCGCGCGTGCTCGACGACTCGCAGCGCGACCGGTACTCGCGCCACCTCATCCTTCCCGAGGTCGGCGAGGCCGGGCAGATGAAGTTCCTCGACGCGAAGGTGTTGTGCATCGGCGCAGGGGGACTCGGCTCACCTGCGCTCCTGTATCTCGCCGCGGCCGGGATCGGAACGATCGGGATCGTCGACGACGACCACGTCGAGGCGAACAACCTCCAGCGACAAGTGATCCACAACACCGATCGAGTGGGGATCAGCAAGGGGGAGTCGGCGCGCGAGACGCTGACCAAGCTCAACCCCGACGTGAAGGTCGAGATCCATCCGTTCCGGCTCACCGCGGAGAACGCCCGCGAGGTGATGAGCCAGTACGACATAGTGATCGACGGCTCGGACAACTTCGACACGCGCTACGTCGTGAACGACGCCGCCGTTCCGCTGCGCAAGCCGGTCGTGCACGGGTCGATCTTCCGCTTCGAAGGCATGGTCTCGACGTTCGTGCCTTACGAAGGCCCCTGCTACCGCTGCCTCTATCCCGAGGCGCCTCCGTCCGAGCTTGCTCCTACGTGTAGCGAGGCCGGCGTTCTGGGCGTCCTTCCCGGGATCGTTGGTTCGCTGGAGGCCAATGAGGCCCTCAAGCTAGCGGCCGGATACGGCGAGCCTCTCGTCGGACGCCTGTTGATCTTCGACGCGCAAACGACGCTCTTCTCCGAAGTCAAGGTGCGGCGCGATCCCAACTGCCCGACCTGCGGGACCGAAGCCGCGTCCTGAGCGCGGCCCGCGGCGCGACGTTTCGTCGCACGCGGGACAATCCACATCCGTGAAGATCGTCGTCCTCGCCGATACGCATACGCGCGGTCTGTCGCGCTCGCTCCCAATGGGGGCATGGCCCTACATCGAGACCGCCGATCACATCCTTCACGCGGGCGACGTCGTCGATCCGGCGCTCCTCGACGAGCTGAAGTCGTTCGCGCCCGTCGACGTCGTCATGGGCAACTGCGATGCGCACGACGTCCGAGCCTGGGGAGCAACGGAGGTGCTCGAGCGCGAACTTGACGGGATCCCCATCGCGATGCTGCACGACTCGGGACCGTCTTCGGGCCGTCGCATGCGACTGCGCAAGCGGTTCCCCAACGCGCGCGTCGTCGTCTTCGGACATTCGCACATCCCCATCAACGAAGACGAGGAGGGGCTGTTGCTTTTCAACCCCGGAAGTCCCACGTGGAAGCGGCGCGCGCCGTTCCCCTCCATGGGGATCTTGTGGCTCGAGAACGGCGACGTCGAGGGAGAGATCTTTCCGGTCTGATGCATCGAATCCCCCTGGATTGGGTCGGGTCGAGTCGCTAGGTTGGCTCCCATGCCGGACCTAGGGACGATGCTCGGGGTCTGGGCGCACCCCGACGACGAGACGTATCTCATGGCGGGGCTGATGGCCGAGGCCGCCGCCCGAGGCGATCGCGTGGTCTGCGTCACCGCGACGCGTGGCGAGGCGGGATCGCAGGACCACGTCCGTTGGCCCCCCGAGCGCATGGCCGAGGTGCGAGAAAAGGAGCTCGCCGCCTGCTTGTCGGTCCTCGGCGTCAAAGAGCACCACTGGCTCGACTACGTCGATGGGACGTGTGACGAGGTGCCTCATGAAGAGGCGGCCCTCAAGCTCGGGGACATCTTCGACGACGTGCGGCCCAGCGGTGTCTTGACG
>JALZCA010000208.1 GCA_030863285.1 Actinomycetota bacterium
CCCGCGCCCCTGACCGTATGGACTGCGAATCTCGAGCATCTGTTCCCAGAACACAACTGGAGGACGTTCGTCGAGCGCGTCGCCGCCGCGCCGCGCGCACCCGACCTCTTGTTCCTCACCGAGGTCACTCGAGGCGAGACGCATACGGTCGTCGACGCACTCCAGGAGGGAGTCGGCTCGAACTATTTGTTCGAGCACACGACCACCGGGAGCAACGCGGTCGTCTGGAGCACCGATCGTTTCGGTGACGCCGCCGTCGGCAACCCGTTGCTGTGGAAACCCTACGGCGACATCGGCTGCCGTGAGCCGAGCACGTCTGATCCGAGCGAGGTCGTCGGGGTACGCCTGCGCGACGCGCAGGCCGGGAAGGGCGTGGTCGCCGTAGCCGTCCACTGGGGCAAGACGTGGGCGGCGGAATGCATGGAGAAGAACATTTCCGCGCTCGACGCCAAGATCGACGAACTCGGGAGAACACGACCATTGACGATCGTCGCCGGTGACTTCAATGCACATCCCGACAAGCAGCCGGTGCCTGGAGATCCCTCTGCGGAGACGCTCGAGTCCGGCCGCGAGACGGATCCCGATTGCTGGTACCGCGCGTTCTCCGCGTTGCACGACGAGACGCTCCAGAACCCGCGGCCGAACGAAGACGATAGCGACTGCTCCAACGACCCCAACTACTCGAAATCGTCGGATTCTTATGTCGACACTGTGTTCGCCGCGAACGAACCGGACGCGCTCTGCGAGCAGTGGACGTCGATCCACGGGGGGCCGGTCGCGGGAGGGACGTCGTGCACGGACCTAAACGACGACGACCTGCGTGATCGCGGACGTATCGACTACATCTGGGTCCGCTGGGACGACGGTCATGGCGAAGTCGTGGTACCTGATGCTGCCGAAATCCGCCGGCTCATTCCCGATGCGGCCGCCGATCAGCTCTGCATCCTGGATTCTTGCGCCGAGACACGCTATTCGGATCACCGAGGTGTGTGGGCAGTAATAGGCGTCGACCCGCGTTGACCGGCGCGGGCTAGCCCGGTATCAAGCCCTCGTCGTTGAGCAGCGCGCGCACCTCTTCCATCTCGGTGTCGTCGCTCGGGACGACACATTCAGAGGGACGCAGGTCATCGTCCGCGAGTCGAGTGCCGCTCGCTCGCACGGCCGAGGCCAGTTCCTGCACCGCGCTCCTGAACTGGTCCTCGTCGTTGGTCTCGATTGCCGCTCCGAGGCGGTCGTCGAGCGCGTTCAAGTCGTCGAGCGCGCCGTCCGGGATCTCGTACTGGCCTTCGGTGAGGATGCGGATGATCATTGCTTCGCCTTCCCCTCTCCCGCCTCGAGCTGGGAAGCGGACTCACCTTCCTCGAGCTCTCCTTTCAGGCGGGAAAGCTCGAGCTCGACCTGGGTGTCCGAGGTGGCCTTGTTCAACTCGAGGTCGAGCGAATCGGAACCCGGCGCAGAGAGATCCTCGAGCGCACCGGTGGCCAACAGTTGGTCGAGGGCCTCGCTGCGCGCCTGCATCTGCGCGACCTTGTCCTCCGCGCGCTGCATGGCTAGTCCGACGTCGCCCATCTCTTCGGATACACCCGAGATGGCTTCGTTGACCTTCGTCTGCGCCTCGGCGGCGGTGTAACTCGCTTTGAGCGTCTCCTTCTTGGTGCGGAAGGTCTGGATTTTCGTCTCTAGCCGCCGCGTCGCCTCCACGAGTTTTTCCTCTTGCGCGCGTAGTTGCTCGTGTTGATCGCGCAGGTCCTGTACCTGGTTCGCGAGGCCTTCGCGCCGCAGTAGGGCCTCTCGAGCGAGGTCCTCGCGCCCGGCGGCGAGGGCCCGGCGCGCTTGCTCCTCGAGCTTCGTCGCCGACTTCTGAATGCCCTGTGCTTGAAGCTCGACGCGTTTGCGCGACGCGGCGACATCGGTCAACCCGCGACGCATCTTCTGCAGCATCTCGAGCTGGCGCTCGTACGAGTAGTCGAGCATCTCGTTGGGGTTCTCGGCGGCGTCGACCGCTTTGGTGGCCTTCGCCCTGAAGATCGTCGAGAGTCTTCGCATCAGACCCATGGTTCACGCTCCTTAGCAGAATTCCGGTGAGCGTCCATTGTGAATGAACCGCCCACGCTGGTGCTCGCCCCTATCTACCCCGCCGCTTAGGGATTCACCCTCCGGGGAACAATGGGGTGATGCGATTCCGACGGCTGTGTCTTCTCTTTCTCTTCGGCGGGCTCCTGATGGGGGCTCCGGCGGCACATGCGCAGGTGACGACGACGTCCTACGCCGAGGAAGCGGCCGCCGGTTTGGCCAACGATCCCGTCTACGTGCATCCCGACGCCGAAGACATCCTGAGCGAGTCCGAGGCGGACCGCGTGCGTCAGGCCATCTCTGCTGCGGATGCCGGTCCGGTCTACGTAGCCGTTCTCCCCGAGGAGGCTGCGGCTCAGGCAGGTGGGAGCGCCGACGAGCTGATGCGGATGATCGGCGAATCGCTCAACCGAGGCGGCACGTACGTAGTCGTCTCCGGAAACCAGTTGGGCGCCGGCAGCAACTATTTCCCGGAAGGAACCGTGCCTTCCCTGGCAACCGAGGCGGTCCAGGAGGAGCAAGGGAACGGGGCGGAAGCGGTTCTTCTCCATCTCGTCGACGGCCTTGCCACGACGGTGCAGGAGGGGACAACCGATCCATCAGCCGCCGAGGACGAGCCCAGTGGATCGCTGTTCAGCCCCTTCTTCTTGGTCGTCCTCGCGCTCCTCGCTGCGGTGTTCCTGATCTCGGCGCGCAGACGTCGCAAGAGGCGACAGGAAGAAGAACGCCGGCAGATGGAAGAGGTGCGGGAGGTCGCTACCGAGGATCTCGTCGCGCTGGGCAACGACCTGCGCTCACTCGACATCGACATCGAAATGCCGGGGGTACCGCCTGCGGCGAAAGAGGACTACTCGCGCGCTCTCGACGCCTACCAACGAGCTTCGGCGCAGCTCGACGCGGCGCAACGCCCCGCCGATCTCCAGCCAGTCACCACGGCTCTCGAGGAGGGTCGCTACCTGCTGGCGAGTGCCCGGGCGCGGCTAGCCGGAGACGAGCCCCCCGAGCGTCGCCCGCCGTGCTTCTTCGACCCCCGTCACGGCCCCTCCGCGCGCGATGTCGAATGGGCTCCGCCGGGTGGCGCGCCGCGCACGGTCCCGGCGTGCGCCGGGGATGCCGTACGAGTCGAGAGCGGTGAAGACCCGCAGACGCGCCAGGTCATGGTCGGCGGCGAACAAACGGACTTCTACAACGCGCCCTATTACTTCAGCCCCTGGTTCGGCGGGTACTTCGGCGGATTCGGGATGTCGATGATGAACGGGATGTTGATCGGCTCCATGCTCGGCGGCTTCGGCCCGTTCGGGATGGGCGGTTTCGGCTATTACGGAGACGGCGGCTACGGCGGTGAGTCCGGGGGCGACGGCGGAGGAGGCGGCGACTTCGGTGGGGGTGACTTCGGCGGCGGTGGGTTCGGTGGCGGCGACTTCGGCGGAGGAGATTTCGGTGGCGGCGACTTCGGCGGGGGTGACTTCGGGTAAGCCCTAAGGCTTGGTCACCATCGCCCAAACCACGACCGCGAAGATCACCAGCTCGACCAGCGAGACAATCTGCGCCTGACGCACCATCACCTGGACTTTCGGGTCGCCCGGCCCGTTCGCCTCCATGGCGGCACCGAGTTTTTCTCCATGCGGCTTGAAGTAGCCGAAGCCGACCACGATCGACACAAGGACTCCCGCGAGCCCAATCTTGATCCACAAAGGATCGAAGCCGATCCAACCAAACGCAAGGATCAGACCGGTGATGAGGGTGCCCAGGCTAGCGGCCATGAATAGGGGCACCGCGGTCTTCTCGAGCAATCCCGAGGCGGGGGCCGCAACCGGGTTGTCCCGTTGCGCCGAGAGCCGCAGCGAGAGGAAGAGGGCAAGGGTCGCCGCGCCCACCCAGGTGATCGCAGACAGTACGTGTAGGAACTGCCAAAAGTCATACACCGCGGCCTCCTCCGAGATGACGTCTTCGCGCTATGAGTTGGTACAACGACACCGTTATCAAAGCAAGGATTATCAACGACGACGGTAGCCTGAGCGGAGTGCAACTTCGCAGCTCGCTCATCGGCGTGGTGGTCGCGATCTCTGCAATCGCGTGTAGCGCAGAGGAGCCGTCTGCAGTCCTCGGGCTGTACGACTACCGCGGGGGCGGGAACAACGTCGGGGTAAGCGGCAGGCTGGCTGTCGTCGAAGGATGCGTCATGGTGCAAGCCGGGGGATCAGCCGGAATGCTTGCGTGGCCGGACACGGTCTCAATCTTGGGCGACGACGGCGGACTGGTGATCGTTGACGACCGGTGAAGAAATAGCGGAGGTCGGAGAGAGAGTCCTGCTGGGCGGCGGGTATCTCGGCCCGCACAACCTCACCACGCAGGACGGCAGGCCACTCCCGAAAGCATGTGCTGATCCGCAGGTGTTCGCAATCATCGAGTCCAACGGCCATCAGTTCTGACGAAGCCTCATTCGAGATCGACAGGGCGGTTCGAGATCCCGGGCATACTGGTTAGGTGGGGAGGGGCGCGCTCTGGATGTATCTAGCGGCGGTTGTGGTCTCCGTCGCCCTCGGCGTCTGGGTGGAAGGGCGAGAAGCGGAGATCGCCGCGCGCGATGAGTTCGCCGTGTGGCCGGTGGATACTGTCATTGAAGCTGAAAGAGAGTGCACGGACGGCCAGCCGTGGCGCGAATCGGTCGAGCAGACAGCGGAGACCTTCGCGCGTGACGTCCTGTTGATGGAACACATCAACCTCGGCGACTTTCGGCGCTTCGACGACGACCAAGGTGCCATCTCGGTGAGCGAAGGACGGTCTCTGTGGGGACCCGGACTGAGTCTGCGCGAGGCATACGGATGTTGGTATGTCACCGGCGTGAGCTATGAGGACGACTACAGCAGCGGGGACCCCGTCGCGTACGCGGGACCACCGCCGAACCAGGTCCTCTTCCTGCCTGTGCCTGGGCTCCCCGTCGGGTACCCAGATGGACCCGTGTACCTCAGAGGGACGCTCGGAAGTGGGTTCACTACCCTCGATCTCGATATCCGGATCGAACCGGGAGATCCCGACCGCAACGTGATGGTTCCGGCGGCACCGGATCTTCCGGGCCACTATCTGTACGACTACACCGACGCCGAGGGTGAGGACGACGCG
>JALZCA010000222.1 GCA_030863285.1 Actinomycetota bacterium
GCCACGAGGACCGGGACATCCTGCACGGCGGTCAGGAACCCGATCAGATCACCGGCAACGAAGGATTCGACGACCTCCACGGGGGCGACGGCGGCGACACGCTCAAGGGCGGCGACGACGGCGACCACGTCTTCGGCGACGGCGGCGTGGACGAGATCGAAGGCGGTCAGGGCGGAGACACCCTGCACGGCAACGAGGACGGCGACAAGATCCAGGGCGAGGAGGGGTTCGACGCCATCCTGGGTCACGGCGGTGACGACGAGTTGAGGGGGGGTGGCGAGGTCGACCACTTGTCCGGTCATGACGGGATCGACGACATGTACGGCGGCGACGATCCCGACGAATTGGTCGGCGGCCCTGAAGGCGATCCGATTGCCGGCGGGCACGGGGGAGACAGGATCATCGGCGGGCTCGGGGTCGACCTCATCGACGGAAGCGACGGTCCCGACAACATCAATGGGAACGAGGGGGACGACACGATCGAAGCCGGCGCCGGCGCGGATGTCAGCGTCGAGGGCAACGAGGGCCTCGATACGATCTTCGGCAACGTGGGCGACGACGTGCTCTCGGGCGGGTTAGACGACGACGATCTCAGGGGGAACGACGGTACCGACACGGCCGACGGTGGGCCTCACCTCGAGGGCGACGCCTGTGACGCAGAGAACGAGGTCAACTGCGAGTTCTAGCGGGACCGGCCATCACCGGCCAGTTCGGATCCCCTCCAGCAGTCGCCTGAGCGTCTGGCCGGCCTCCTCGCGCGCCCCCTTGGGGTCGGGGGAGTCGACGATGAAATGCGCGGCGTTGTGGAGGGCCCCCAGCAGCATGTGGGCGAGCGCGTCGACGGGATAGCGTTCGATCGCGCCGGCATCCATCGCTCCCTCGAGCGCCTGTTTTGTCATCCCGAGCGAGTAGTGGGCGTCGATCTCGCGCCACGTCTCCCAGCCGAGAACGGGGGCCGCGTCGAGCAGGAGGATGCGCTGGACCTCCGGGCGAAGGCAGAGGTCGAGGAAGGCCTCGGCCCCCCTGATGATCACCTCCCACGGGTCGGGAGACGAGAAAGCCGTCTCGATGATCTCCTGTGCCAGCCTCGCTTCGAGGTCCTCGACGACGGCGCGGAAGAGGTCGGCCTTGCCCGAGAAGTGATGGTAGAGGGCTCCCCTCGTGACGCGGGCCCGGCGCACGATCTCTTCGGTGGACGTCTCCGCGTAGCCCTTTTCCGCGAACAGGTCATGGCCCGCCTCGAGCAGGGCCCGCCGCGTCGCTTCCGCGTATTCGGCCCGGCGGCTCTTCTCCTCCATCGCGCAGAAGGGTAGAGGAGAACGGGTCGCGGGTTGCTTAGGCTCCATACATTCAGAGCGTACGTTACATATCGGTAGTATGCTAGCCCGCGAACGGAATCGGTTGGCGAGGAGGGGTTCATGGCGCAGAGCACGGTGATGACGGCGGACGAGGCGGTCGTGGCGTTGGTCAACGATCCCGAGGTGCGGGCGAACCCCTACCCGGCGTACGAGTCGCTCCGCCGCGAGGGCCCCACCTTCCAGAGCGCGTTGGGGTTTTGGTTCATCACGTCGTACGCCGAGAACGCTCGTTTGATGCGGCACCCCGACCTCGTTCGCCAGCACGGGGGCTCGTGGGAGCTGCGGGGCGAGATGACCGGAGGAACCGGGCGCCCGTGGTTCGAGCAACAGGGCCGGTTCATGTTGTTCCTCGACCCACCGGACCACACCCGCATTCGCAGCCTCGTCAGCCGCGCCTTCACCCCGCGCTACCTGCAGCGCCTCCGCCCGCAGATCGTCGAGCGCGTCGACGACCTCGTCGATGATTTCGCCGACTCCGGCGGGGGCGACCTCATAGAGTGGATTGCGCTCCCTCTTCCCATGATGGTCATCTGCGACATGCTCGGGGTGCCGTCTCAGGACCGCGATAGCTTCCGGGCGTGGACGGTCGCGCTGGCTGCAACGCTCGAGCCGTTCCCGTCGGAGCCCGTTCAGGACGCGGCCGACGAGGCCATCGTCGCCTTCATCGACTACTTCAAAGACCTCATCGCCGACCGCCGCAAGAACCTGTCCGACGACCTGTTGTCGGCGTTGATCGAGGCCGAGCAAGCGGGCGACCGTCTCGACGAGCACGAGTTGATCCTCACCTCGGTCTTGCTGCTCGCGGCAGGCTTCGAGACCACCACGAACTTGATCGGCAACGGCACGCTCGGGCTGCTGTGCAACCGTGAGCAGTGGCGCAGGCTCGTGGAGGAACCCGGGCTGGCACCCCGCGCGGTCGAGGAGTTGCTCCGTTATGACAGTCCCGTTCAGCTTGCGACGCCGCGCGTCGCACGCACGAAGGTAGAGGTCGACGGCGGGGTCATGCAGGAGGGAGAGATCATGATCCCGGTCGTCGGAGCGGGGAACCGCGATCCCCAGCGATTCGCCGATCCCGAGAGGCTCGACGTCGGGCGTGAAGACGTCGTCCCCCTCAGCTTTGGCGGGGGGCCGCATTTCTGCCTCGGCGCGTCGCTCGCGCGGATGGAGGGAGCGGCTTTGTTCGAGCGTCTCCCACGGCGCATACCGACGCTCGAGCTCGACGAGGAGCGGCCTCGCTGGCGCCCGACGATGAACATCCGCGGTCTCGAAGCGCTCGCGGTGAAGGCCTGATCTAGGGGTCTCTGCAATGCTTTCTGGTATGAGCCATCTCCCACAAGACGAACGTCTCGCCGAGTGGGCGCGTCACATGGAAAAGGTCCAGTGGGCGGGCGCGATCTTCGATGCCGACTGGCGGCTTCAGTGGGTGTCGCCGGAACTGCGCGCGTTCCTTGGCGATGTCACCGACGAGGAAGTCGGCGTGGGAAGGCACGTGGTGGAGGCGTTCGTGATGGAGCCCTGGCTCCGGATGATCGATCCCGAGAGCCAGGCGAAGATCTTCTTGGACATAGCGCCTCCCGTCCTCGGCGACTACAAGGCGCGCGGCGGAGATCCGCAGGGCATCTTGCCCGAACATTTCCGAGTCCTTCTCGATCAGGTGGAGGAACCGCGCGTCCTTCCCGACATCGTCACGACGTCTTTTCGCTATGTCGATCCCGTCTCGCCGGATGAGCCGCCCTACGGCGTCAACGTGTTCCTCGTCGTCCTGCGCGACGAGCGCGGCGAACGGGTCGGCGGGCTCATGATCAGTTTCATGGCCGTGCGACCGAACCTCTTGACGCTGCTCGCGCGCGGCGACGAGCGTATGTACGAACGCATGGCGCGTCTCGTCGAGCCGGCACCCCGGCAGGCCGCGATCCTGTTCTGCGATCTCCAGCAATCCGGCCGGCTGTCGCGGCGCCTGTCGAGCGTCAGCTACTTCAAGTTGATCCGCGAATTGTGGAGCAAGATCGACGCGGTCGTGGCGGAGCACGCCGGCATCGTCGGCAAGCACGCAGGCGATGGGGCTTCGGCTTACTTCCTCGTCGAGGACCTGGGTTCGTCGTCGCGCGCCGCCTGCGCGGCGATAGAAGCGGCCCGGCGCATCCACGAATTGTCCGAGGACGTCTTCAGCGAGACCATGGGAAGCGACTGCCTCATGAGGATCGCCGTTCACTGGGGCGGCAGCCTCTACATGGGCCAGCTGGTTCCCGGCAGCAGGCTCGACGTCACTGCCCTCGGAGACGAAGTGAACGAAACCGCTCGCCTCGAGGATGTTGCAACCGCGGGCGGAACCGTCGCCTCGAAGCAATTACTCGAACAACTCACGCCGGATGATGCCGCCTCGGTCGGCATCGATCTCGAGAAGCTCACTTACACGCTCGTCTCGGATCTCGACGACGTGCCGGACAAGGTCCTTCGCGACGCGGGGAGTCTTGCGATCACCACCCTCTAGGGGGACCGGCGGCTCTATCCTTCGAGATACGCCCGGGTGGTGGAATTGGCATTCACGGCAGCCTTAAAAGCTGCTGCCCGAAAGGGCATGTGGGTTCGAGTCCCACCCCGGGCACGGATCACGACCTGCTTCCGCGCCACTCCATGATCGCTCCGTCGACGATGCTGATGCGGCACTCGTCGCACTGCCGGCGCGACCCGTAATCCGGGACTTCGACCGTCCACAGGCGCCGTCCGCAACGAGGACACGGGTGATGGCTTCGAAACTTGCGCTCGACGACTTGCGAGCGCCCAGCCTCGACGCGCGGACGCTTCCATGCGAACACCTCGCCCGTTGCGGCAACGCTGTGATGACACGCGGTGCAATGCCACAGCGGGCCATGCTCGCCCGCGTCGCTGAACCACATCACCCGGCCGCAGTCGCGACAGTGCTTCTTCTCGTCCATGCCGCGGATCATCCCACGCGGGACTAGGCGATCCTCGTTTTGGAGCGCGAGGGCGAGGGTAAGGTCGCGGGCCATGTTCGATGTCCGACGCGGCGGCACGAAAAAGCGCGCGCTCGCCCTGATCCTCCTGACGGGTTGCCTGTCTCTTCCAACGACGGTCGAGGCCGGTAGACGTGCGCGGCCCATCATCATGCGTGCGCCCGACCTCGTTTCCTACGGGGAGACGGTGAGAATTGCCGGCGAGGTCGAGCGGGGACGTCCGGGGATGAAGGTCTACCTGAAACGACGCCACGTGGGGTACGGGCGAAAGATCATCCGCGTCAAGCGCCTTCCGCGCGACCGCAAGATCAAGTTCGTGTTACCCGATCGCACTAAGTCCGCAACCTATCGCTTGGTGTTGCACGCGGGCGAGCCGAACATGCGTGCGAGTAACGGCGCGCGGGTCGAAGTCAAACCGCGACTGACGTTCGGCGTCGATCCGAACGACGTAAAGGCGCGCAAGGAAGTCGAGTTGAGAGGAAAGCTGCTGCCTGCGGTGCGCGGGCGTACCCCGCGGCTGCAGATGCGCGTCAAAGGCGAGTGGGAGCTCGTCAAGCGAGTCGACGCCGGGGACGGCAAGTTCAAACGGTGGTTCGTTCCCGACGCGCGCGGCCACAGAAAGATGCGCGTCGTGTTCCACGGCGACAAGCTCAACGCTTCCGCAACGGAGCGCGAGCGCTTGTGGGTCTACAAGCGCAGCGAGGCGACCTGGTACGGGCCCGGCTTCTATGGCAACCGCACCGCTTGCGGTCAGACGCTGCGGCGCAGGACTTGGGGCGTGGCGCACCGGACGCTGCCATGTGGGACGGACGTTCACTTTCTCTACAAGGGTCGCAAAGTGACCGTGCCCGTCATCGACCGCGGGCCCTACGGCGAGGCGAACTGGGACCTGACCTATAGGACGAAGGAGCGCCTGCACTTCGAGGGCCGCGGGATCATCGGTTTCATCCTGCACGACCACTAGCGCCGTTCGACGCCACTTTTGCCCGGAGTGTCCGCTATGGCACGCGACTTCTTCAAGCGCGTGCATGGGCGACCGACGACATGGGCAGGACACGACCAAGGCATAGCGAATGACTACTTACATGGCTCGGCACGGCAAAATTGCGGGCAGGATCGTGAAGAACCTCCTGTTCGGCCTCATTCTCTTTATCGTCGCGGGCAACCTGACGATCCTCGGCGCGAATCTGGTCGCGCGGGCGACCGCGGAGACTCCGCCGGCCCCCGAGCTGGCCGGCATCCCCAACCTCGCCGTCGTCGACGAGAACCTGTGGCGCGGCGGCGCCCCTACGGAGGAGGGGTTGCGCCAATTGGCTTCGCACGGCGTCGGGACAATCGTCGACTTGCGGGCCGAGGAGGACATTGAACGCAATTTCGGCCTCTACAGGCGACTGGGGCTCGACCTCGTCAGGATCCCCATGCGTGACGGGCAGGCTCCGCGACCACGGCAAGTGGAACGGTTCCTCGACGTGATGCGGCGGGCCGACAAACGGGTCTTCGTACACTGCGGCGCCGGCGTCGGCCGAACGGGGACGATGGCGGGGGCCTATCTCGTGAAGACCGGCCGGGCCGAGTCGAGCGAGGCGCTGACGCGCAACCTGTCGGTCGGGCCGCCGTCGCTCGAGCAACTGTCGTTCGTGGCCGAGCTGTCCGACGACGACGTAGCGCAACCTTCTGCGGCGGTCACCCTCATGAGTCGCGTCATCGACGGCCCGCGCCGCATCTGGGTGAACGTAACCAACGCCTACAGCCCCTAGCTGGACTCCTATGCCGGGCCGCAAGCAAACGCGTGCGCGTACGTGCGAGCGCAAGCGCAGATACGCGACCTCGGGCGAAGCCGAGTCCACCGCGGCTCACCGGCGCGCGGAGAGCGGCGAGCAGGACCTCGACGTCTATCCCTGTCGTTATTGTGGCGGATGGCACATCGGCCACACTCCGCCGGCGCGGCGCGGCCGGCTCTAGTCGACGAGGCTCGCGGAAAGTCCGTCTACCGTTCCGTCTTCGAGGCAGCCGGCGAGACGGCGCATCGAGTAGGGGCCCAGTGCGGGTTCGACCACCAAAGAGATCGTGCCCCCGGGTCGCACGCTCAACTCGGTGAGGTCAGAAGAGACGTTTCCGCGACATGCCATCCACAGGCTCCGCGCCGCGTCTGATTCCGAACCGAGATCGGCGTCGCGCACCGAGAGGTCCAGTTCGATCGCCGTGCTGCCGCCGACCCGCGCGTCCGGGCGGTTCTGGGTCAGGTCTCCCAGTTCGTCGATCGCCAAGAACAGCAGCGCGGCAAGGGTCAGGACGATCACGAGGGACTTGAATGCATCGGCGCGCGAGCGCGGCGGGACCGCCGTGGGCACGGGACTCGAACCGGTGAGGCCGCCATCGGGAAGCGCCAGCGGCGCGAGGCGCAGCGCGAGCCGTCGCTCGAGGACCGGTCGCGCGGTAGACGCCGCAAGACGCTCGACCGCCCAGGCGATCCCCGAGATGACTATCCCGGCCCCCATGAGAACCGGCACGAAGACACCAACCTTGTCTTGGTCGGAGAGCCACGCAAAGTGACGCCGTTTGGGCGGGGCGGTCTCCCGGATCGGGCCGAGTGCTTGCAGTGGGTCGGCGCCCGACGTCTGGTTACGCATCTTTGATTCGAGCGAACGCAAGCGTTCGAGCACGAGAGCGGCCGCGAGCGCGACTTCGGCCGCCAGGAAGAGGATCCCGGCCATGATCGCCCGGTTCCATTCCCAGCGGTAGAGATAGATGAAGACGTAGGCGCCCGCCCCGAGAAGGGCGACGACCGCCATGGCGAACGCGAGCCACTTCGCCCTCACGATGCTCGCTCGACCTCGTGGATGACCGAGACCTCGCCGGTCGTGCCGTCGAGGACGACGACCTCGCCGACGTCGAAGCGCTCGAGCGCTCCCGCCACGCCCACGACCGTAGGCACGCCGAACTCGCGCGCAAGGATCGCGAGGTGCGAGAGCACGCTGCCGGTCTCGGCGACCAAACCGCCGAGCATGGGAAGAACCGGGGCGAGATCGGGGTCGAGCGTGCGCACGACGAGCACGTCCCCCGCCGACACCAAGGGCGGGTCGTGTACGACCGGGCCCTTTGCCCGTCCTCCGCCTGCTCCGCGGCCTGCCTGCGCTCCGTCCGACTCTTGCGGGATCACCGCTCCGTTGGCCCCCAAGCGGAACTCGGCCGGCAAAGGAGGCGGAGCCGAACGGCGCGCCCGGCGGTCGAGCTCGGGCGGGAACCGGCGAGCCGCGACCATGGTCGCGATCTCGTCGACGCGCAGGAGCAGGACGTCGTCGGCATCCTGCAGGATGCCCCCTGCCGCGAACCGTGCTCCGATCTCCTCGGCGACCCGGGCGCTGAGCTCCTGGAGCCAGCGCGCCCTCAACCTGCACTGTTCGCGCGCATGAGCCAGGGGGTCGGCGGGGCCGGAGAGCGCGGGCGCCGTGCTCGCGGACGGCAGCGCCGAACGCCGTCCGATTGCCGGAGGGACCAGCGCTAGGACCTCGGGGTGACGTGCCGCGAGCTCGGCGTCGCCGAGTCCTGCAGCCCGACCGGCTACGAGCGCGCGCAACCCGAGCGCGGCACCGGTGGACGCGGATGCGTCCGGCGCCATGAGCATTCCGGCCAGGACCTCGTGTCCGTTTACCGCCACCAGCGATCGTTTCGCGCGTACGAGGAGGTCGCCGAGAGCAACGTCGGTCATCTCGGCGAGTGGCGGCAGCTTCTCGAGCTCGTCGTCGATCGTCGCAAGCAGCCGCGCGGCGAGGGTGGGCAGCGCCGCGCGCAGACGACCCACGTCCCAGCCGGCACGAAGTCGGCGCGCCGGGGGCCGCGGGTCGAGCCGCCGCAGCAGCGATCTCTTGACAGTCGCGGCTCCCAGCAACTCGAGGTCTGCAGCGATCCTGCCTCCGACGCTTACGAGGATCGGAGAGCTCCGGAGGCGCTTCGCGGGTGCGGCGCGCACGAGGGAGAGCGCGGTCGCCAGAGCGTCCCGGAGAGGATCGACCCAGAGGTCCTCCTCGAGCAACGACAGAGGGTCGGGGAAGGTCTCCGCAACCGGCCCCGGCCCGAGCAGCGGACCGGTCGGGCGTTCGGTCGCTCCCGTGGCGGTGACCGGACGGCTTTGGAGCAGCCACAGCCGGCCCTCGTGGTCGATGGCCCACTCGATGTCTTGAGGGCCCCCGAAAGCGCGACGCGCGTGGCTCGCCAGCCCTGCCAGCGCCCGCCGACGCGCTCCGCCGAGGGTCGCTCCTCCCGATCCGGGCTCGGCCTCGACCAAACGACCGCTCTTGGTCAGTACGTACCGACTGCCTTGCACCCGGCCCGACACGAGGTCCTCCGGAGGCCCTTCGATGGCCGCGACTACGAGGTGGTCGTCGGAGCCGGTGACGGGATCCACCCCGAAGAGAACCCCCCCGGAGTCGGAGGCAAGGAACGGCTGCACGAGGATCGCCATCGGCAAGACGGCCTCGTTGGGGCGGCGTGCCGAGTGAGCGACCTCGCTCAACGCCGCGAGGAACGCCTCGAGGCCCATCACGTTGGTGACCGACGTGAACATCCCGGCCATCGACGATTCGGACCCGTCTTCTGCAACCGACGACGACCTCACGACGAGCGACACGCTTCCCCGCTGCGATAACGAAGCCCATGCCTCGCGCACGCGTGCATCCGCCTCCGGTCGGAAGCGGCCCCGCTCAAGCAGGTCGCCCACAGCCTCGGTCGTGACGACGAAGCCCGGAAGCGTCGGCAGCCCCATGGCGGACGCGCGCGCGAGCGCTGCTGCCTTGGCGCCGGTGATCCGAGGGTCGGTCGCGGTGGCCTCGTCGAGTGCGATTGCGAAACGAGTGCCTGTAGCCGGCGCGATCTCCTCGCGAAGGTGTGGGCGCCCCCGCGCGTCCGTGCGTGCCCTCGTCCTCATGCTGCCCGCCATGCAGACATCCCTCCCGGCGGCGCCCGCGCCACCAGATTGTTGCCGCGTGAGAAACGTAGCGAGCACGAGGGGTTTCGCCTATGCCCCAAACGCACTATTTATCGCTCCATCCGACCGACGTGCGCGTAGTGCGATGTGACTAGTCCCGCAAAAAACGGCGGCTCGACGAGACGCGCGTGAGGCGCGTAGCGATAATGAGCCCGTACCGCGGCCGACACCGCGCATAGAAGCGATCGACTTCGGAGGTGATGTTGGACCAGTTCGAGGTGCTCAAGACTTTGCACGTTCTCGGGGCAGTCATCTGGGTCGGCGGCGCGGCGACGCTTCAGGTCTTTGCCATTCGCACTCTTTCATCGGGCGACGAGACGAGGCTCGTCGAGACCGGCCCGATCTTCGAGTGGATCGGGACGCGCATCTTTACCCCCGCCTCGCTCATCGTGCTCGCGATGGGGATCTGGATGGTCATCGACCGGCCGGACATCGGCTTCGGCGACGAGTGGATCCTGATCGGGCTCGCGGGCATCACGTTCTCGGCCCTCGTGGGCTCGCTGTTCCTGGGCCCGGAGACCGGCAGGATCGCGAAGCTCATCGAGCAACACGGCCCGGCCAACGAAGAGGTGCAGCGCCGGATGAGGCGGATCTTCTTGGTCTCTCGCATCGAGCTCGTCATCCTGCTGATCGTCGTCATCGACATGGTCGTGAGGCCCGGCGCTCCGTTCTAGCTGAGGACGCCGTTTGGCGTAGGAGGACCGCCTCGGGGAGAATCGAACTCTTCCCGCATGAAGACCAGAATTCGGACCCACCGGATAAGAGCGGCCCTCTTGGTCGCGGTCGTGGTACCGCTCGTCGCGGCCTCGCCCGCGCCGGCCGAGACCATACGCAAACAGATCAAGGAGGCTCGCCAGGACCTCGTGAGGTTCGAGCGCGGCCTTGCCGACCTCGTGCGGTCCTTCGAGCGGCTCCAGGAGCAGGCAGAGGCCTACTCCGAGCGGGTCCTCGCCCTGCGGAAGATGCTCCACAAGACCGACGCCGAGGGGGCCGGATACGAACACGCCCTCGCCCGCTGGCTGGCCCGGCCCCTGATCGTCCAGGAGCTCGAGAGGATCTCGGAGCGCAAGGAGATCATCGACTCGTTGCTACCGCCGCTGCGGCACGAGATCTGGGTGCGCGGGACCGAGCGCGAGGACAAGATCGAGACGCTCGACGCCGCAATCGAGCTGCTCGAGGCGACGCGGTCGGGAGATCTCGTTACGAAGTCGGGGGTCGGCGGTGGTCAACTCATCACCTACAGCGCGGACTGGGCCGCGATCGCGCAGTGCGAGTCGAGCGGTCGGTGGCACCTCAACGTCGGGCTCTTCGACGGAGGGCTTCAGTTCCTGCCGAGCACCTGGTGGGGCTTCGGCGGAGGCGAGTACGCGCGCTACGCCTATCAGGCCACGCCGCGCCAGCAGATCGACATCGCCGAGCGCGTCCTCGCGGTGCAGGGGCCGAACGCGTGGCCGAACTGCTTCAAAGCCCTGCCCGTCGACACCGACGAATAGCGCTTCCTAGAGCAGCTCCCGGTCGACTCCGACGTCGTAGACGATTGTTTCGTCGTCTTCGATCCGTGCCGACTCGTGCAGCTGGTGGTCGTGCGCCGTCTTGCCGTCGAGCAGGTGGACTGCGTTCACGCCGGCAACGAGGAGAGCATCTGCGATGAGCCTGCGATGACACCTCCACCACAGCGTCTCGGCGCACATGACGGCCAGTTTCTCCCCGGAGGTTGCGCGCTTCACGAGGTCGCGCAAGGCGCGTCGGAAGGTCTCGGTCTCCATGAAGTCGGCGTAGCCCTGGAAGGCCGCGTTGCGCCACGCGGCGTGTCTCGATTCGGGCACGCGGGTGCGTCGCCCTCCGAGTTCCTCACCCTGCCATTCGTATCTCAGGCCGTGTCGGGGTAGCGCCTGGGCAAGAGCGTCGCGTGCGAGGTGAGGATTCCTGCGCGACCCGGGGAACCGCCGCACGTCCACGATCGTCCGAACGTGCACCGATCGCAGCACTTCGACGAGTTCTTCGATCAAGCGCGTTCCGTGTCCGACCGTGTAAACGGTCGCCGAGGCCGTGGACTTCTCGGGCTCGTTCACGCGACCGGGTCTCCCGGAACGACTCCGTCGTCGACGCTTAGCAGGTGCACGACGCTCGCTTGGTCGATCCCTCCAAGGATGAGGAATTCGCTCGAGAAGCCGGCGACCCGCTTGGCGCCGAGGTTTATCGCGCCGACGACCAAACGGTTCATCAGGTCGTCGCGCGTGTAGTTCTTGATCTGAGCACTCGTGCGGAGGACGCCGACGGAGGCGCCGAAATCGACCGCCAACTTCCAGGCGGGCTTTCGTGCCTCCGGGAACTCCTCGACGTCTACGACGCGACCGACGCGCAGGTCAAGAGCGAAGAACGCGGCGGCGTCTACATCGGGCTTTTTCGCCCGGCTCTCCTTCGACATCCGCCTAACCTAAGCCCATGCCCGAGCTACCCGAAGTCGAATCCGTTCGCCGGCAGCTCGATCCCGAGCTCTCGGGCCGGCGCGTAGTCGACGCGTGGTGGGATCCCCATGCGGCGATTCCTCGTCAGTTCGTCGACGTCGGCCGTGCCGTCGGACGCACCATCGAGCGAGTTGGCCGGCGCGGGAAGTTCCTAATCGCTCCGCTCGACGCAGATCTCGAACTGATCATGCACCTCGGGATGACCGGTTCTTTTCGCTTCGACCTGGACGATCCATACGTGCGGGCAACGCTCATGCTCGACGACGGCAGGGTGCTCGCGTTCCGCGACGTTCGCAGGTTCGGACGGATGGCGGTAGTGGACGCGGGCGATTACGGAGCCATCCCGACCCTCGCCCTCCTTGGTCCGGAACCGTTGTCGGACGAGTTCGATCCTCATGTATTCGCGGCGGTGCTCGCGCGCACGAAGGCACCGGTGAAGCCGTACCTGATGTCTCAGCGGCCCGTTGCCGGGGTGGGGAATATCTACGCCGACGAGGCGCTGTGGCTGGCGCGCATCCATCCCGGGTCGCGCCGCGTCGGCAAGGCGCGGGCGTTCGCGTTGCACGCGGCCATTCGCGAAGTGCTCTCGGCCGCAATCGGACGCGAGGGAACTACCTTTCGCGATTACCAGATGGTCAACGGCGCCAGCGGTCGTAACGCGTCTTTCCTCGCCGCTTACGGGCGCGGGGGGCAGCCCTGCCCCCGCTGTGGCACGCCCTTGAAGAAGGTTGTCATGGGGGGCCGTGGGACGACGTACTGCCCGGTCTGCCAGCGAGTTTGAGATCCTCCAGAACGGGGATAACAAGACCTGCGGCGAAACACCGGCGACCACGTCGCCGAAGACGACAACAGAGCCAACAGGTATACCGTTGAGGGAGAAACGCGCGGCCGGTTTTCCGGCGGCGCGTTTCTATTTCCCGAACTCTGAGTTCACTCCTGGTCGGTCAAATCGATGTCGTCGAGCCGACGAGTTGCCGGGCCCTGGAGGATCTCGCCCGAGGTCGTGAACCGGGAGCCGTGGCACGGGCAGTCCCAGCTCTTCTCGGCGCCGTTCCACTGGACGATGCAGCCGAGATGAGTGCAGCGCGCGGAAAGAGCGCGCACGTCTCCGTTGTCGTCCTTGTAGACCGCCACGCTCTTCGGACCGACCGTGACGACATCTCCCTCTCCTCGCGGGATGTCGTCGACGCTGCGAGACAGGCCGCGCAAGCGGTCGCTGAAGAAGCGGTAGGCGACGTTGACGTTCTCCTTGACGAACTCCTTTGCCGCGGCCGCCGGGTTAAAGCGGTTCGAGTCGTACAACCCCATCCAGGGGTTGTCGATCCCTTGCACGAGGTCGCTCAAGAGCATCGCCGACATGGTCCCGTTCGTCATGCCCCAGCCGGCGAAGCCCGTGGCGGTGAAGACGTTCTCGCTGCTACGGGTCAAGCGGCCGACGTAGGGGACGTGATCCACCGACTGGTTGTCCTGCGTCGACCATCGGTACTCGAGCGATCGGATGTCGAAGCGCGACCGGGTCCATTCCTCGAGGGCCGCGTAGCGCTTCTCCGGCTCGGCTTCCTGGCCGACCTTGTGACCTTCGCCGGTGATGATCAGCAGCCTGCCGTCTTCGTAGGGCGTCGTGCGCACCGAGCGGGTTGGCGAAGTAGAGGTGATCCACATGCCGTGGGGGGCCTTGTCGGAGTCGATCTTTGCCGTGACGACGTAGGCGCGGTACGGCGCGACCTTTGCGAAGAAAAGACCGCGGTCGAAGGTCGGGTAGTGGGTTGCGAGGATGACCTGATCGGCAGAGATCGTCGCGTCCGGCGTTCCCACGACGCAGGGCGAGTCCTCCTTCAGGCTCGTAGCGGCGGTGTGCTCGAAGACGAAGCTTCCATCGCCGTCGATTGCTTCGGCGAGCGCGACGAAGTACTTGCGCGGGTGAAACTGTGCCTGCTCGGTCCATTTGACGGCCCCCGCCACGGGGAACGGCAGGGTGCTCTCGGTCGTGAACGTCGCGGGCAAGCCCGCGTTGCGCGCTGCTTCGGCCTCCTGTTTGAGCGAATCGACCTGGTCCGGCGACTCGCTGTAGACGTAGTTGTCGGTCGGCTCGAAGTCGCAGTCGACCCCGAGCTCGTCGATCAGCGACGAGATCCGGCCGATCGCCGCCTGGTTCGACTCGCCGTAGATGCGGGCCGCCTCGGCCCCCAGCGTCTTCGTTATCTGCGAGTAGATCAGCCCGTGCCCGGCGCTGACCTTCGCGGTCGTATAGCCCGACACACCGTGCGCGATCTTGTTCGCTTCGATGATCGCCACCTTCTTCCCGGCGCGCTTCAACAACAGTCCGGCGGTAAGCCCGACGATGCCTCCGCCGACGACGACGACGTCAACCGATACCACTCCGCTTGCGGCGGGATACCGACGGCCCTCGACGCTGTCGACCCAGTACGACTCGTGCCTATAGGTCATCCTTTGATCACTCCCACGGGTCTCAGGCGAGCGACGACGCGCGACAGCCGGCCTCCCTCGCAGGTTTCGACGACCTCCGACGCATCCTTGTACGCGTAAGGCGCCTCTTCCGATAGCAGCTTCCACTGTGAGCGAGCCATCACGATCCCTTTTTCTTGCAGTTCCTTACGCAGCTGTTCGCCGCTCATCACCTTCTTGGCTTGCGTGCGCGACATAGCGCGTCCCGCGCCGTGACAGGTCGATCCGAACGACCTCGCCGTCGAGTCCTCCATTCCGACGAGGACGAACGAATGGGTGCCCATCGAGCCCGGGATCACGACGGGTTGGCCGATCTCGCGGTAGCGCTCAGGGATATCGGGATGACCGGGGCCGAACGCTCTCGTCGCGCCCTTGCGGTGCACGCACAGTTTTCGCCGTTGGCCCTCGACCTCGTACTCCTCGATCTTCGCCAGGTTGTGGGAGACGTCGTAGACAAGATCCATTCCCATATCGCGATCGCTTCTTCCGAGGACCTCCGAGAAGGTGGCGCGCGCCAGGTGGGCCAGGACTTGGCGGTTGGCCCGCGCGAAGTTGCCGGCCGCGTCCATCGCCCCGAGATAGGCCTGGGCTCGCTCGTGCGACAGGGGAGCTGCCGCGAGCTGACGATCGGGGAGCTCGAAGTCGAATTGCGATCCGATGCGGTCGATCGCCTTGACGTGGTCCGAGCACGTCTGGTGGCCGATGCCGCGCGATCCGGAATGGATCATCACGCACACCTGGTCCTCGTAGAGGCCCATGACGTCGGCCGCGCGTTGATCGCGGATCTCGTCGACGACCTGGACCTCGAGGAAGTGGTTGCCGGCGCCGAGGCTGCCGAGTTGCGGGGCGCCGCGCTCGATCGCGCGGTCGGAGATCTTGTCCGGGGCCGCGTTCGGCAGGACGCCTTCGTCTTCGGTCGTCTCGAGGTCCTCGTCCCACCCCGCGCCGCGCGCTATCGGGAACCTCGAGCCCTCGCGCAGCACCTGCTGGACCTCCGGGCGGCTGAGCGGCATGCCCCCTTTCTGCCCCACGCCCCGCGGGACCCTCTTGCCCAGCGCCTGAACGATCTCCTGCAAACGAGGCGCCACCTCGCGGGCGAACGAGAGGTCGCTCCGAAGGAGGCGTACGCCGCAGCCGATGTCGAAGCCCACGCCACCCGGTGAGATCACCCCGTCTTTTTCGACGTCGGTGGCGGCCACGCCGCCGATGGGGAATCCGTATCCCCAGTGGATGTCGGGCATCGCGAGCGC
>JALZCA010000233.1 GCA_030863285.1 Actinomycetota bacterium
GGCCACGACCGACGGGGACTCTTGCGGTGTCGCGCTGCTCGCGGTCGTCGGTGACCGATCTGCGTTGCCGCCGCCGTCTCCGTCGGAACAAGAGACCACCATCGCCGAGACGACAACGACGGCACACAACAAACGCTTCAATCGGGTCCCTCCGGGATCAACGGAACGAACCGCGCGGGGGTGATCACCCTCACCTTTTGCAGAGCGTCGTCTCGCTTCTCGAAGAGGATGACGTCGGTTCCGCGCGGTTGGTCGACGGGTATGACCATACGTCCTCGTTCCGCGAGTTGATCCGCGAGCGCCCGGGGCACCTCGGGGGCCGCGGCGGACACCACGATCGCGTCATACGGCGCAAAGCGCGGCTCGCCTTTCCAGCCATCGCCGACGACCACCAGAACCGACTCGATGCCGGCCTCTTCGAGGTTGCGACGCGCGGCTTCGGCGAGATCGGCGTGACGCTCGATCGAATAGACGTCGCCCGCGAGTCGAGCCAGCAATGCGCTTTGGAACCCGTAACCCGTGCCGACCTCGAGCACCCGCATGTCGGGACGCAACTTCAAAGCATCGATCATGCGCGCAATAAGCGACGGTTGACTGGTGGTCTGCTGCGCGGGGAGGCCGACCGGCCGGTCGCGATATGCCTCTCGACGCGATCCCGGCGGTACGAACCCGGCGCGATCGACGCTGCGGAACGCGTCCACGACCTCGGGCGCCACACCCTCGCGCTGCACCAGTCGAGCCAATCCCTCTTGGGTCATCGGCATAGGTCCACGGTACTGAGCGCGCTACGATGACGCACATGGCGAAGCCCGAACGTCTCAGCGTGCTCGACGAGCTCTTCCTTCACCTCGAAGGTCCCGATACCCACATGCACGTCGGGGGGGCCGCGATCTTCGAGGGACCTCCTCCGGACTACGAAGAGATCCTCGACATGGTCGAGCAAAGGCTCCAGCGCGTGCCGCGCTTCCGCCAGAAGCTCGCCTTCGTCCCGTTCGGGCTCGGCCGCCCGGTGTGGGTCGATGACACGCACTTCAACATCGAGTACCACGTGCGCCATACCGCGCTTCCGGCCCCCGGCGATCGCGTGCGGCTCAATCGTCTAACCGCGCGCGTCATGTCGCAGCAACTCGATCGCGCGAAGCCACTGTGGGAGATCTGGTTCGCCGAAGGTCTTGCCGGCGGACGTTTTGCGCTCGTCTCGAAGACGCACCACTGTCTCGTCGACGGCGTCTCGGGGGCCGACATCATGTCGGTGATCCTCGACCTCGAACCCGAGCCCGAGCCCATCGAGCGCCAGCCGTGGCGTCCGCCTCCCGAGCCGACGCCCGACCAACTCCTCGTCGAGGCGCTCAAGGAGCGTCTGACGTCGCCGGCCGAGGCCCTGCGCACCCTCCAATCGGCCGCGTCCGACCCGGCCAAGCTCCCGAACCGCATCTCGGAGGCTGCCAAAGCCGTCGGCACCTGGGTCGGAGGGTCATTCTCCGCTCCCCCCTCCTCGCTCAACCTGCCGATCGGACCGCACCGCCGCTTCGAGACCGTGCTCGCCGATCTGGATGAGATCAAGCGCATCAAGAACGCGCTCGGTGGAACCGTCAACGACGTCGTGCTGGCCGCGGTGTCCGGAGGGCTCCGGCGCTTGTTGAAGGGACGCGGGGAGCTCGTCGACACGATGGAGTTGCGGGCGATGGTGCCGGTGTCCGTGCGCGCCGACCAGGACCGCGGCGCGTTGGGCAACCAGGTGTCGTCGGTGTGGGCCGCGCTTCCCGTGTACGAATCCGACCCGGTCGAGCGCCTGCGCATCGTGCACGACGAGATGAAAGACCTCAAGGATTCGGGCCAGGCGGTCGGCGCGCAGGTCCTGACGACACTCGGCGAGTGGGCCCCGCCGACGATCGTCGCCCAGGCATCGCGTCTGGTCGCCCGTCAGCGCGCGTTCAACCTCGTCGTGACGAACGTGCCGGGGCCGCAGATCCCGCTGTACACGCTGGGCCGGGAGATGAAGGAGGTCTACCCGGTGCTCCCGCTGGCCGACAACACGACGATAGGCGT
>JALZCA010000234.1 GCA_030863285.1 Actinomycetota bacterium
GAGTGACTCCTTTGCCCTTGACCGTTCGCGCCACGATGACCTGTGGTGCTCCGGTGGTCGAGTTCACCCACTCGTAAGCCATCGCGACATCTTCTAGCGAGTGGCCGTCAATCTCGCGCGCGGCCCAGCCGAAGGCTTCGAACTTCGGCGGCATCGGGTCGAGCGGCTGGACGCGATCGACCGCGTCGGTTTGCTGATAGCCGTTGTGGTCCACGATCAGGGTGAGGTTGTCGAGTCCGTGGTTGCCGGCGTACATCACCGCCTCCCAGATCTGGCCCTCCTGGCTCTCGCCGTCGCCCACCATCACGTAGACACGGAAATCGAGGTTGTCGACGCGCGCCCCCAGCGCGTGACCGACTCCGATCGAGAGGCCTTGGCCGAGTGACCCGGTCGAGGCTTCCACGCCCGGCAGGCGGCACATGTTCGGGTGGCCTTCGAGCGGCGAGCCGAGCTCACGCAGGGTGAGGAGTTCGTCGCGTTCGAAGTACCCGGCCTCTGCGAGAAGCGCGTAGAGCCCGGGAGCCCCGTGTCCCTTGGAGAGGATGAAACGATCGCGCTCGGGATGGCGCGGCTCGGCCGCGTCGTAGCGAAGCACCCCTCCGAAGTAGAGAACCGTCACGAGCTCGACCATCGACAGCGACGTCGAGGGATGCCCGGAACCGGCCTTCGTGGTCGCGGCGACGATGTCTCGCCTGAGCCGTCGAGCTATCTCTTCTTGACGAGCTCGATCCTCATTGCGCGTACCGGGCATCGCACCCCCTGGAAGTAGGTCCGGTCCTCGCTCGTATCCAATCACAGCAGCGGCACGCTCTCTGCGACGGCGGTGCAGGCGGGCCGAGATTTTCTTCGCGTTCTGGCGAGCGCCGCGCGCTAGCGAGCGGACGTCTCGACGATGCGGTACATGCCGGAGATCGTCAGGTAGTAGACCCACCCTCCCGGCCCCCGAGCGACGTCGAGGACGTATCTGGGTCCGTCGTGCAAGACCTTCGGGGCACCCACCAACTGACCGCTCGCGTCGACGTTGAACGAGTAGATGGCACCGAGCTTGAAGGCGCCCATCAGCAGGCGATCGTCGGCCGCGTCGAGCGGACCCCGGTACCAGACCATGTCGGTGGGAACGATGGTCGGATCCGTTTCGTTGTCGTCCCCGTCGCCCCACGACACGAGCGGCGGCGTCTCCTGCGGCGGGGGCGCGGCGCAGTAGTCCTCCTGGTAGTCGGCGTAAGCCTGGCCTTTCGTCGCACCCTCGCCCCAGCTGTAGTTCAGACCTTCCTCGATGAAGTTGAGCTCGTCGGCACAGGTCGGTCCGTTCTCGCTCTCGAACAGCTGTGCCGGCTCCTGGCGCGCGGCGAGTCCGAAGGGATTGCGATGGCCGTAGCTCCACACGGCGTTGTCAAAGGGGTTGCCTTCGGGGATCGAGCCGTTGGCGTTGAGCCTCAGGACCTTGCCGGCGACGCCGGTGGTGTCCTGGGCGTCGACCGCGCTCTGTGCGTCGCCCGTCGACACGAACAGATAGCCGTCGAGGAACTCTAGTTGGCCCCCGTTGTGGGTCGGGGCGGTGGGGATGTCCTCGAAGATGATCTTGCGGTTCGTGCAGAGGTTGTTTTCGACCTTGAACCGGGCTATCCGGTTGTCATCGTGCACGTTGCTCGAGAAGTACACGTAGAGCCAGTGGTTGGTCGCGTAGTTGGGGTGCAGCGTGATCCCGGCCGCCCCGCGCTCGCCGTCGTTGAACACCTTCAGGTCGACGCATGGCGTCTCAAGCACCCTCCGCTTCCTCATCACGCGGACCTGGCCGGTGTTCTTCTCGGTGAAGAAGATCTTTCGGGTACCGGGGACATGGACCATGTCGACGGGGAAATGGAGGCCTCGCGCGTACTCCTGCACGACGGTCCCCTCAGGGGCCGATGCCGTTGCCGGACCCGTCTGCGAGCGGGCGGATGTATTGCCGCCGATCAGAAGCGTGCAGACGAGCAGCATCGGACCCAGGATCTTCTTGATGTCGTGCCTCCTTGTGGGATGTGGAACGCCGATCGCCGGACCGGGGGCAGAACGGTAGGCCCACTAGGATGACGCGCTATGTCGAACAACACCAGGGGGTTCACCGCTCCCAAAGGCACGAACGACTTGCTGCCGCCGGAATCGTGGCGCTGGGAGGCCGTCTCGCGCCTGGCGATGGATACGTTCGCCCAGGCCGGCTACGCGCCCGTGGACACACCGATCTTCGAGCACACCGAGGTCTTCGAGCGCGGCGTCGGCGAGACGTCCGAGGTCGTGAACAAGCAGATGTACACGTTCACCGATCTCGGGGGACGCTCGCTCACCTTGCGACCCGAGGGGACCGCGCCGGTCGTGCGCGCCGTTCTCGAGCACGGCCTCGACCGCGGCGCTTTGCCCGTGAAGCTCTCCTACGCGGGACCGTTCTTCAGGCAGGAGCGCCCCCAGAA
>JALZCA010000250.1 GCA_030863285.1 Actinomycetota bacterium
GTTGCGATCCGGTGCCATCTCCGACTTCGACATAACGGAGAAGCTCATACGGCTGATCCTGCAGCGCGCCGGCGTCAGCAGGTTTGCGCGGCCCCGGGTTCTCGTGTGCGTGCCCAGCGCTCTCACCGAGGTCGAGCGACGCGCAGTCGAGGAGGCAACGCTCTCGGCCGGCGCCAAGTCCTGTTACCTCATCGAGGAGCCGATGGCCGCCGCGATCGGCGCCGGGCTGCCGGTGCACGAACCGCTCGGCAACCTCGTCGTCGACAACGGCGGTGGCACGAGCGAGGTCGCGCTCGTGTCGCTCGGCGGGATCGTGACCAACACCGCGGTCCGGGTCGGAGGCTTCGATCTCGATGCGGGCATACAGAACTACGTCCGGCGCGAATACGGCATCGCCATCGGCGAGCGAACCGCCGAGCGCATCAAGATGGCGATCGCGTCGGCCTTCCCGCGTCCGCAAGAGGAAAAGGCGGAGCTGCGAGGCCGCGATCTCGCCACGGGTCTTCCCAAGAACGTGCTCATCACCTCGGAGGAGTTGCGTGAGGCGATCAACGACCAGGTCCGGTCGATAGTCGCGGCGGTGATCGAGTGCATCGGGGCGTCGCCGCCCGACTTGGTGCAGGACGTGTTGATCAACGGGATCACGTTGACCGGCGGCGGGGGGTTGCTGTCCGGGCTCGACATGCTCTTGTCCCAGGAGGCCGAGGTGCCCGTTCACCTGACCCAGCAACCGCTGGAGTCGGTCGTTCTGGGAGCGGGAAGATGTCTCGAGGCATTCGACACGGCGAAGTCGGTCTTCCTCGCGGGACGCGCTTAAAGCGAGCATTCGTTGCGCCCGGCGGCGCCTAGAGTTGAGTGACGATGGAGAACAACGTAGGCGTTCCGCCCGACCCACCCCAGGGAATCGCCCCGGTCCGGGGGCCGCGCGGATTGAGGTGGGCCATCTTTCTGGCCATCGTCCTCGTGGTAGTCGCGACCTCGACGTGGATACCGGTGCCTCCTTTCGCCATCTACGCGCCGGGTCCGGTGCGCAGCGTCGAGGGGCTGATCCGCATTGACGACACGACGACCTATTCGTCGGAGGGCCGCCTCTTGCTCACGACGGTCAACGTCGATCTCGACATCACGCTTCGTGAGTGGATAGTCGCTCTGTTCGACCCCGACCAGGCGATCGTCTTGAGAGAGGACGTCACCGGAGGGGGGTCGACGAAGGAATTGCTCCAGCGACAGCGGGCCGAGATGGCCGCGTCGAAACAGCACGCGGAGGAAGTGGCCCTCGCCGCTCTCGGCATCGCCGAGCCGACCGGGAAGGGCGCGCAGATCGAGGGGACCGTCGACGGCGCGCCGGCATCGGGCCGCCTCAAGCGAGACGACGTGATCCTGGAGATCAACGATCAAGAGGTCGATACGACCTGCGATGTGGGGCGTGCGATCGACAACATCGAGGTCGGTGAAAAGGTCGAGCTCACGATCGAACGTGGGGGAAAGCGCCACGTCGTCACGCTCGAGACCGAGCGGAACCCGCAGGACCCTTCGACGTCTTACATAGGCGTGTTCATGGAGGAGATCCGTTATCGCTTCGACCCGGGTTTCGACGTGCAGATCGAGACCGACGAGATCGCCGGCCCGTCGGCCGGCCTGATGTTTGCGCTCGCGCTCTACGACCGCCTCACGCCCGACGACCTGACGCACGGACGCGACATCGCGGGGACGGGCACGATCACTTGCGACGGGAGCGTCGGCCCGATCGGCGGGATCGAACAGAAGGTCGCCGCCGCCGAGGCGCGCGGCGCCGAGATATTCCTTGCCCCGGCGGCGAACGCGACGGCGGCCGAGGGGGCGGGCGACGAGATCGAGGTCGTGTCGATCTCGAACTTCGATGACGCCGTCGAGTATCTCGAGGGGCTGGAATAGGGGCATCTCGGACGTAGAGGTGGGAGACTTTCCGCGATGTTCGACAGCTTCTTGGCCGTGCCGCTGCACTTCACCGTCGAGTTCCTGGGTTTTCTCGTTTGCGCCGGTGGTGCCTTCCTAGTCGTATCGCGCAACACCCTGGTCCCCGGCCCCCCCTCGAACCGCATCACCGCCGCGCTCGGGCTCGGCGCTCTCGCGGTTGCGCAGGTTCTGCACGGCGGAGCGTTCCTGCCGCTCGATTCCGACAGCCTGCTCGTGGGCGTCTACTCGATTGGCTTCGCCTTTTTGGGGGTCTCTCTCGCCGGAACGATCCGCCCGACCGCGAGCGCCGTCTTAGGGCTTCCGATCAATCAGCCGCTCGCTCTCGCGCCCGCGGGGGCCGCGTTGTTCGTTGCGATCGTTGCCGCGCTCGGTGCGATGCGCGACCAGGGGCGGGCGCTTTGGAGGCTCGCGGCGGCCGCTGTTCTCCTGAGCGCGTCGTTCGTCTTTATCTCGCTGGCCCCCGAGACCGAGTTCGGAGCCGGGGAGGTCGACGCATACGCGAGCTGGGCGCACGGCGTGCGCGCCCTCGGGTTCCTGCTACTCGGGTCGTGGTTGTGGACGGGGGTCCGATCGAGCATCCGCGTGCGATTCGTTGCGTCCTTCGCGGGTTTGCTTCTCGTCGTCGTGCTCGTGTTGTCGTCCGCGCTGACCGGTGTGATCTCGAACAACGTCGAGAAAGAGCAACTCGAAAGCACGAGCGCGCAGCTCGAAGGGATCGTCGACGCCTACAGGGGCAGACCGGTCCTCCCGCAGTTGACCGATGCGGCCGGCGTCATCGCGGCAGACAAGAACGCCGTCAGCGCCATGACCGGCAGGCGGAACGAAGCCGCACTCACAAAGATCGCGAACCGCTACGCCGATCAGACCTCGGGGCGCGGCCTGGACTTCGTCGCCTTCACCGAAGCCGGCGAGCAAGGAGGAAGCGTCGCCTTCGGGGGAACGGGCCCCGACCTCGGCGACAAGGGCAAAGCGGCGCCGCTGTCCGCTTATGTCATCAACCTCTTGGGATCGCCGGTCGTCCGGACCGTAAAGGAAGGACAAGCTTCGCGGGCCGCGGACCCCATCCTCGTGGAGCGAGCGCCGGTCGTAATCGCAGCGGCCGAAATGAACCCACGGGGCGGCGGCCAGCCCATCGGGACGGTCGTCGTCGGGCGCTTCATCGACACGCTCGAAATCGAGGAGATCCGCAACACCACCGAACCGGCACTACCGTCGCTGGTCGTCGAAGGAAGGGTGGTCGCTTCGGAACTTCCGAACGCGGTCGAGTCGCGCTTCAAGGCGCCTCCGCGGGCGATCAACCAGACCGCGCTGGGCGAGACAGTGGCCGTCGATCAGGCGATCGGATCCCGTTCGTACTTCACGGCTTTTGCGCCACTGCTCGACCAGAGAGGCGAGGCCGTGGACGACGTGATCCTCGCTCTCTCGTCGCCGTCCCGCATCGTCAGCGGGACGCGCGGCGAGGTCACACGCATCCTGTTCGTGGTGGCGATCGGCATAGGCGCGGTGGCGCTCGTCCTCGCCTGGCTTTCGGGACGACGCATCACCCGTCCCATTCAACGCCTCACGCTCGCGGCCGGCGCGGTCCGCGAGGGCGATCTCTCCGCACGCGCCGACGTGCGCGGTGAGGACGAGGTCGGCCAGCTCGGTGAGACGTTCAACGACATGACTGCCGCGCTCGCGCGCAGTACCGACGATCTGCGCGCGGCCGCGATCGAGGAGCAGCGGCTTCGCTCGCGTATCGAGACGATCATCCAATCGATGGCCGACGGTCTGATCGCGGTCGGACCAGATCACAAGATCCTCGCCTTCAACCCGCAGGCCGAGGCGCTAACCGGGGTCGCCGCCGAGACCGCGGTGGGCAAGCCGATCTCCGAAGTCGTCGACGCCCGCGACACGCACGGGCGGTCCTTCCACCTGCCGATCTTCGACCTCGCCGAGGGATCGGTCGACGGCGTCTACTTGGAGCGCGTGAACGGCGACCGCGTTCCGGTTGCCGTGGACAGTGCGATTTTGCGCGGTCCGGAAGGAGAGCCCGCGGGTGGCGTTGCGGTCGTACGCGACATGACGCGCGAGCGCGAGGTCGAACGCATGAAATCCGAGTTCCTCTCGAACATCTCCCACGAGTTGCGCACGCCGCTCACGCCGATCAAGGGTTACGCCGAGCTCTTGGGCAAGAAGGAGATGCCTCCCGACAAGACCAAGCAGTTTGCCGGCGGCATCCTCGAAGGGACGCTGCGACTCGAGCGGATCGTAGAGTTGCTGGTCGATTTCTCGGCTCTCGAAGCGGGACGCCTCGCGCCGCGCACCAAACCAGTCGACATCGCCGGCATCATCCAGGGCCTCGCCGACAACCTGCGCAAGCGGTCGACCCAGCACGAGGTCGTCGTCGACGTGAAGTCGCGCCTGCCCAAGATCTTGGGCGACGAGCGGCTGCTGCGCCGCTCGCTCGAAGAGGTCGTCGACAACGCGGTCAAGTTCTCGCCCCATGGCGGCACTATCCGCCTCGAGGCAAAGGGCGCGTCGGGGGGCAACGGGAGGCGTCAGAGGTCGGTCCAGGTGTCGGTGGTCGACGAGGGCATCGGGATCGCGCCGGAGGACCTGTCGAAGATCTTCTCCGACTTCCATCAGCTCGACGGGTCCGCGACGCGGAGCTATGGGGGCTTGGGGCTGGGGCTTGCGTTCGTCCAGCGGATCGTCGAGGCGCACGACGGCTCGATCGAGGTCAAGAGCGAGCCCGACAAAGGGACCCGTCTCACTATCTCTATTCCCGCAGCTCGATCCGCCTGAGACCCTCGAGGCCCCTGGGATCGCCCGGCGTTTCCGTTTTCGTCCCGAATAGGCGAAACTATCGAGGGGCAGCGGACCACCTTTGGGACGGATAAGGCCATGAACCAACTCGCCAAGCAGAAGGTGCTTGCGGTCGTCGTGGCGGCGGCCCTT
>JALZCA010000028.1 GCA_030863285.1 Actinomycetota bacterium
GCGTTCCCCGGATCGGCCACGCCATCCAGCACGAGTACGAGGTCGCAAGCAGCCACACGTTCCCGCGGTATGTCCGGCATCGCGACGACGGCGACTATCCCCTGCGGCGTGACGGAGTCCGTCAGCGCGTTGATGACTCGGGGACCGACCTCGGTGATGACGACCTGGGACGGGGGCTCCATCGAAAGGACGTCGGTATCGGGACCGACGAAGATCTCCTCGATCGGCGCGCCGGAGGCCAACGCGTCTCGCAGCGCGCGCGGGCCCTCGAGCAAAAAGCGCCGAGCCTCGCGCCGGTGCGCGCGCCTGAGTAGCTTGCGCGCCGCGACGACCTTCGGGTTCGAAAGGCTCGTTATCAGGGAGGGCGTTAAGAGGCCTTCTCGAGCGAGGAGCGTGCCGCATCCGCGAGAGCGGAGAACGCAGCCGGATCGGTGACTGCCAGGTCGGCGAGCACCTTGCGATCGACCTCGATCTCGGCCTCGCGTAGGCCCGAGATGAACCTGCTGTAGGAGAGGCCGTTGTCGCGCGCGGCAGCGTTGATCCGGATGATCCACAAGCGCCGGAAATCGCCCTTGCGGGCGCGACGGTCCCGGTACGCGTAGTTGCCCGAGTGCATCACCTGCTCGTGCGCGGCCTTGAAGTGCTTGCCGCGCGACGAGTAGTAGCCCTTGGCCTGGTCGAGGACCTTCTTGCGCTTCTTTCTCGCTGCTACGCCTCGCTTCACACGTGGCATGCGTGCCTCCTGTCGTCGTCTGTGTGGGTGGTGCTAGCCGCCGAGCATCCGGCGCACGCGCTTCTGGTCGGCGGGCGCGATCGTGTCTGCGACCTGCAGCCGTCTCTTCCGCTTGGAGGTCTTCTTCTCGAGGAGGTGGCTCGCGAACGCCTTGCGCCGCCGGATCTTGCCCGTCGGCGTGACCTTGAAGCGCTTGGCCGCGCCCCGGTGGGACTTCATCTTGGGCATGTCGTCAACCTCCCTCTGCTCGCGTCACCTTGACGGGCCGCGCCGGCTTTACGTCGCCCGGCTGCTCGGCCTCCGGCGGTGGCGCCTGTCCGCCGCTCTCCGGCGCCCGTGCCTGGCGGCCGTGTGGCTTGGGAGCCACCGGCCTGGTCTTTTGCTGGATAGCGTCCTTGTGGGGGCCGAGCACCATCGTCATGTTCCGGCCGTCGAGCTTCGCCGGCGTGTCGACCTTGGCGATGTCGGCGACGTCGGCCGCCAGCTGGTCGAGGAGCTTCTGGCCGAGCTCCGACCTCGACGTCTCTCGTCCCCGGAACATGATCGTCACCTTCACCTTCGCCCCCTGATGCAGGAAGCGGACCACGTGCCCCTTTTTCGTCTCGTAGTCGTGCTTGTCGATCTTGGGGCGCATCTTCATCTCTTTGACGACGATGTTCGTCTGCTTCTTGCGGGCTTCGCGCTGCTTTACGTCCTGCTCGTACTTGTACTTGCCGTAATCCATGATCCGGCAGACCGGAGGGTCCGCTTGCGGGGCGACCTCGACGAGGTCGAGGTCCTGGTCCATCGCCATCTGGAGCGCGTCCTTCGTCTCCATGATGCCGACCTGACTCCCGTCGGCTCCGACCACGCGCACCCTCGGGATGCGGATGCGGTCGTTGACCCTCAGTTCCTGTTGTGCGATACGAAGCCCCTTTCGTTGGCGACAAGCTCAAACGCGAAAAAACCGGCGACGCCAAGATCGGACGTCACCGGCCTCTTGCCCGAGCGGTCTCTTGACGACCCCTCGAGTGGTCGATGTACGAGAGCCGCGCCGCGGCCCGGCTCTCTCCGAACCCCTGCGACTACACTGGCCCCGCCCTTCGGCGGACGAGTGCGCCGGGAGGTGAGGGGCGATCAGGCTGCCCCTTCTTGGCGACACATTCGCCCCAGAAGTATACCGAGAGCAGCGACAACAGAGGGGTCGGACGATGGACGAGCGAGACGAAGAAGCCCAGGCAGAACGCCCGCGGCCCCGGATCGTAGACAAGCGCCGCACCCGAGCTGCTGCCGCCGGCGAGCCTGCGCGGAGCGACGCCGCCCCGCCTGGCGGACCCACGACCGAAGCCGAGCCTCCGCCGACCTCGCAACAGCCCCCTTCCGCCGGGAGCGTTCAAACCCCTGCGGGACCGAGCACGGGCAACCCCGGTGCGACGTCGGCGGCCGCGGGCCCTCCTCCGGGGACTACGCAGGTCCCACCGCCATCAGGAGACGCTCCTCCCCCGCCGGGAGCCGCTCAGGACCCTGAGCCGGCAGCCGGCTCGGAGGAGCGCGTATGGACGCCCGAGGAAGAGGCCGCGGCCCAGCAGATGGCGCGCGATCTTGCCGAGCGGCCGAGCGCCGACTGGGTCCTCAACATCGCCGTCACTCTCGCCAACGTCGCCGGCGCAAAGATCCAGCTGGGCGTGGTCGAGGATGCGCGTCTGGCAATCGACACTCTCGAGGCGATCGTCAACTCCGTGGCCTCGCAGCTCGAGGGGGCCGAGGCCCCCCTGCGCCAAACGCTCGCACAGCTCCAGATGGCCTACGCGCAGGCCATCAAGCCGCCCAGCCCTTAAGCAAGCTCAGGCGCGACCCCGCGCCAACGCGATCAGCCGGTCCAGCACCTTGTCGCCCGCAACCCGCAACGCGTCGTGGTGGTACTCGTTTGTCACCCAGCCGACGAGGTTGGGAGTCATCTCAACCGTCTCCTGCGAGAAGCGGCTCTCGACATACATGTCTTCGAGATAGATCGCCGCAGCCGCCGGGACCTCGTTGTTGCGCAACTGGTTCTCGTCATACAACCGCGGCCATTCATGATGCGCGAGCAACTCGGCCGCTTCCTTGAGAGGCACAAGCGCCGAGAAGTCGTCGAACATCCACGAAAAGACGTGCTCGCCGGTGAAGAAAGGAGACTCTTCGTATTCGGCAGGCAGCATGCGCTCGGCGGACCACCTGGTGGCCCCCCCATCCGCGTAGCAAGCCTCGTGGATGATCGCGTAGATCGGGTTGCGGCTAAACGGCAACGCCGTCTCGACGTCGTGAAGGAAGGCAGGCGATCCGAAAGGGAGCTCGACGAGGTAGTGGAGCTTGTCGCCCCCGTTGCTCATCCCTAAGACGTTGCCGGACTGGCGGAACCTTCTCGGGGTAAGTCGGTCGCCGTAAGGGAGCCCCACGTCCTCGACCTCGAGGCGCGCGAGTATCTCTCTTGCCCGCTCGCGGTCTTCCGGATACCGAGTGAAGTACCGGCGGTTGCGCTCAAGCGTGCGCTCGAACGTCGCCCCGTAGATGTCGTCCACTGCGCGACCGACCGGCGGGACGCCGCCGGTAATGAAGGCTTCTCGTAGCGCTCTCGGAGCGATGGAGAGGTAAGTCGTGACGCAGAAGCCCCCAAAGCTTTGTCCCAGCACGCTCCACCGCTCGACGCCCAACTCCCGGCGGATCCACTCCGCGTCGCGCACTATCGAGTCGGCCCGGAAGAACTTCAGATAGTCGGCGAGCTCTTGCGCTGCCCCCTGCATGTTCGGGCTGAACGGGGAGGACCGTCCGGTGCCGCGCTGATCGAGCATGAGGACACGGAAGTCCTTCAGCGCCCGGTCGAGCCATCCCGGGTCGGTCGGGTTCCGCAACGGTCGCGGCGACTCGTGCCCGGGGCCGCCCTGGAAGAAGACCAGGTATGGCCTGTCCAGCCCGTCGGGGTCTGCGACCTCACGAGCGAAAACGGTGATCTTCCGACCCTCGGGCTGGGTGTGGTCGAGGGGCACCGAGAACTCGTGCTCGGTGGTGACCAGGCCGGTGGGATGGTGTACGACGGGCATCGGCGGATTGTGCCACGCAAGAGTTCGCTGCGAGACGGCCGCAGGCAATAAGCCTGCCTAGTGAACGATTTTGGTGATCGGAAGCTCGACGATGTCGCTTCCTCCCGCCGCTTTGAGTTGCGGGATGAGGATGTTGATCTCGGCTTTGGGGACCACGGTCTCGACTGCGTAGAAACCACTTTCGGCGAGTTGGGACACCGTCGGCGCGCGCATCGCGGGCAGAAGGGCGATTACGTCCTGCAGCGTCGCCTCTGCAACGTTCAGCTTGACCAGAACGCGCCCACGCGCGTCCAGGGCGCCTCGCAGAAGGATCATCAGCTCGTCTATCGCGCGCCTCTTTGCTGGATCGCCGAACGACGCCTTGTTGGCTATGAGTTGCGTGCGCGACTCGAGCAGAACGTCGACGATCTCCATGCCGTGCTTGCGCAGCGTGGATCCCGTCTCGGTCAGGTCGACGATCGCGTCGACAATCTCCGGGACCTTCGCCTCGGTCGCGCCGTAGGACAAAAAGATCCGGACCGGAATGCCCAAGCGCTCGAAGTAGCGCCGAGTGAGGTTCGGGAACTCGGTGGAGATCCGAGCGTTGGGCCGGATGTCCTCAGGCCGAGTGATACCGGCATCGCGCGGGACGGCAAGAACGATCTTGACCGGCAGATCGGTTTGACGCGAGTAAGGAAGTGAGCTCACGTGCTCGACGTCGGCCTCCGTCTCGGCGATCCAGTCCTCGCCCGTTACGCCGATGTCGAAGAACCCCTCCTCAACGTAAGTCGGGATCTCCTGTGGGCGCAGGATGGCTACGGAGTCGATGCGTGGGTCGTCGATCTCGCCCCGGTACTCGCGCTCGGACGCGCGCCTGACGTGGAGATCTGCGGCCTCGAACAGTTCGAATGTCGCTCGCTCGAGCGAGCCCTTCGGGATGACGAGCTTGAGCACGTCAGATGTCGCTCGCCGGCTTCGGTAGTGAAGAGAAGAGGTTCACCATCTCGAGCGCCGCCAGTGCAGCTTCGAAACCCTTGTTGCCCGCTTTGCCCCCGGCTCTCTCCATCGCTTGTTCGGTGTTCTCCGTCGTGAGGACGCCGAGGGTCACGGGGATCCCGGTACGAAGCGCGACCTCGCCGATCCCGTTGCACGCGTGCCCGGCGACGTAGTCGAAGTGCGCGGTCTCGCCCCGGATGACCGCCCCGACGCAGACGACCGCGTCGACCTCTCCGGACGACGCAAGGCGCATCGCCGCGGCGGGCAGCTCGAACGCGCCGGGCACCCACACGACGCTCACGTCACCGTCGGCCACCCCGTGTCGCTTCAAGCAGTCGAGCGCGCCCTCGACCAGCCTCTTGCCGACGGTCTCGTTGAAGCGGGAAGCAACTACCGCCGCGCGTAGACGCTTGCCGTCGAACGATCCTTCGTACACCTGCGTCATAGCGTCTCGCTTTCCGAGGAGGTCTCTTTCTCGTCTGCGCCATCGCGCAGATAGCTATCGAGAAGGTGTCCCATCTTGTCGCGCTTCACCTTGAGGTAGTTGGCGTTCTCGGCCGTGGGACGGCTCTGGAGGGGGACGCGCTCGACGATCTGCAGTCCGTAGCCCTCGAGGCCCGCTCGCTTCGAGGGGTTGTTTGTCAGCAGTCTCATCGTGGTGACGCCGAGATCGACGAGGATTTGAGCACCGACTCCGTAATCTCGCACGTCCGGCGAGAAACCGAGCTCGATGTTCGCTTCGACGGTGTCGAGCCCGCCGTCTTGCAGCGCGTAGGCCTCTAGCTTGTGACGCAGGCCGATCCCCCGCCCTTCGTGACCGCGGATGTAGACGACGATGCCCTCGCCCTCTTCGTCGATGCGACGCATCGCCTCGTGTAGCTGAGCACCGCAATCGCAACGGAGGCTTCCCAGGATGTCGCCGGTGAAGCACTCGGAGTGCACGCGGACCAAGACGTTCTGCTTGCCTCCAGGCTGACCTTTCACGAGCGCCACGTGCGTGCGCCCGTCGTCCGATTCGTAGCCGACCGCAGTGAAGGTTCCCTGCGCCGTCGGGATCCTCGCCTGCGTGACGCGGTGCACGAGCTTCTCGCTGCGGCGCCGATATGCGATCAGGTCCGCTATCGAAACGATCGTCAAGTCGTGTTCTTCGGCGAAGCGCTCGAGCTCGGGGAGGCGCGCCATCGTGCCGTCCTCGCTGACGACCTCACACAGGACCCCCGCCGGATAGAGCCCGGCGAGGCGCACCAGGTCAACGGCGGCTTCGGTATGACCGGCGCGCCGCAGGACGCCGCCCGGCGTGTAGCGCAAAGGGAAGACGTGGCCCGGACGACCGAGGTCCTGGGGGCGCGTGTTGTCGTCGATCAAGGCCTTCACGGTCGCGGCCCGGTCGGCGGCGGAGATCCCGGTTGTCGTTCCCTCGCGCGCGTCGACGCTGATCGTGAACGCGGTCCCCATGCTGTCGGAGTTGTCGGGAGCCATCAGAGGGAGGTTCAAAGCGTCGAGACGCTCGGCCTCCATCGGCACGCAGATGATGCCCGAGCAGTGACGGACCATGAAGGCGATGTGCTCCGGAGTGGTCTTCTCCGCGGCGACGATGATGTCGCCCTCGTTCTCGCGTGCCTCGTCGTCCACGACGACGACCATCCGGCCCGCGCGTATCTCCTCGATCGCCTTCTCTATCGTCCCAAGTGCCACTATCGAGCTCCCTTTTGTTCTCGCGATCGTCGAGACGATCGCTGTCGCGTGTTGTCTTGGACGGATTCTGCCGGCGAGTCCACGTCAGTCAGGCGCTCCACGTACTTCGCAATCAGATCGACCTCTACGTTGGCGACGTCGCCCACCTCGGCGCGCCCCAGCGTCGTCACCTCGAGCGTGTGCGGGATCACGGCGACCTCGAAGGTGGACGGCCCGACGCCGGCGACGGTCAGAGACACGCCGTCCAGCGCAACCGAACCTTTCATCACGATGTAACGAAGGACGTCGTCGTCGGCCTCCCACCACAGGCGCCGCGATCCGCTCTCCTCTTCGATGCGCGCCAGGCGGACCGTCCCATCGACGTGGCCCTGCACGAGGTGGCCGCCGATCCGATCGACCAGGCGCGCGGCGAGCTCCAGGTTCACTACATCTCCCTTGCGCAAACCACCCAGCGTGCTGCGCGCGAGAGTCTCGTCGACGACCTCGGTCTTGAACCGTCTGCGCCCGGCCTCGACCGCCGTCAAGCAGACCCCGTTGACGGCAACCGAATCGCCCTCGCTCAACTCGCGCGCAACAGTCGGCGCCTCCACCGTGAGCTCGAGCACGCGGCCTTTTCGCCGGATGCCCTTCACCTGCCCGCCGGTCGCGACGATCCCCGTAAACACCTACGGCCCCTCCTCGTTCTTCGCCAGCAACAGCTCGTTCAGCGCAGGCGACGCGAGGGAAATGAAAAACCCGTCCCCGAGAGGTTCCCGGTCGAGCGGGACCCAGCG
>JALZCA010000030.1 GCA_030863285.1 Actinomycetota bacterium
ACCGCCTTCATGATCGGTGAGAAGCGCGCTATGGCCCCAGTTCGCAGATAGTCGCCGTGGGCGAACCCTCCCGGGAGCACGACGATGTCCACGTCGCCGAGAGCCGAGTCGTCGTGCCAGACCGTGCCTGCTTCAGCACCAAGCGAGCGAAAAGCGCGCACTACGTCCTGTTCGCAGTTCGAACCGGGAAAGACAACGACGCCGACGCGAGCGGTCACGGCGCCACCTCGACGGCATATGCCTCGATCACCGGGTTCGCGAGAAGGCGCTCACACATCTCTTCCACACTCGTCTTTGCCTGCTCGGCGTCTTCGGCCTCGACCTCGAGCTCGATGAGCTTGCCGACACGGACGTTCTTCACCGCGTCGTAACCGAGAGCAGGCAGGGCGCTCTCGATCGTCTGACCCTGTGGGTCGGCAATGCCTGCCTTGAGGATGATGCTCACCTTCGCCGAAAAGGTCATTTCTTCACCGCCTCAATGACGTTCACGAGCAGCACGATCAGGCTGATCAAGCCGGCGACGATCGCCGTGGCTAGAGCCGCGGCAACCGCGAGACTGATGGCTGCAACCACCACCACCATTATCGTGCCCGCGCCGTGCACATCAGCGGCAACTCGGAGCCCCTGGACGAAGAGATAGAAGGACCAGATGCCGAGGCTCAATCCGACCGCGAGCGAGCCCGCGGTCCACCCCGTGACGAGCGGGCCCGCCTCCGCCCCGGCATACGCCTCGCGGCCGCCGATCAAGACGTCGAAAAGGACGAGGATGAGAAACCCCGCCGCCGCGGGGAAGTTCGCGAGACCCCAGACGGTGCGGAGATCGCGGCGCTCGCTGCCACTGCCGAACCGCGCCACGAGTGGCCGCGCCACCAAAGCAAAGATCGCGTGGGCGATGACGCCGGCGAGCGTGGCGACGAGGATCGTGAGCCCGAACAAGCCCCACCAGTTCGCCTGATCGGGCGCCACCGGGCTGAAGCCACTGAGCCCCCGCACCTTGAAAGACAGGAGCAGGAGGTGTGCGGCCCCCAGCGCGGCAAGAAGAGTGACGAGCACGGAACGGGCGCGGCCGCCGTCGCCGGTGCGGCTCAAACGAAGCGCCCGCGCGAACCCTCGGCGGGGCGTAGTCAGAACGGCGCGCACGGCGGTCCCCCAGTGCGCCGAGGGGGCCGGGTTGCTGCGGGATCTTTGTTTCTTGCGCGCGGACCTGGTTCGCGAAGCTGTGCTCGCTCGGGAGCTCAGCCCCGCACTTCCTTCAGCCACGAGTCGAACGGACGACCGCTCACGCGCTCGTATGCCTCGATGTAGCGGCTGCGGCTGGCGTCGACGACGTCCTGCGGCAGGTCGGGCGGCGGCGGGTTGTGGTCCCATCCCGACGCGTCGAGCCAATCCCTGACGTACTGCTTGTCGAACGACGGCTGCGAGCCGCCCGGCTTGTACTGGTCCGCAGGCCAGAAGCGACTCGAGTCTGGCGTCAGGACCTCGTCGATGAGGATCACTTCGCCCTCGTAGATGCCGAACTCGAACTTGGTGTCGGCGATGATGATCCCCCGCTCGCGCGCGATGTCGGCCGCCGTCTTGTAGATCCCGAGCGCGTAGTCGCGCGCGGTGGCATACACATCGGCCCCCGCGACGTCCGCCGCCTGCTCTTCGGTGATGTTCTCGTCGTGGCCGGTAACCGCCTTCGTCGCCGGCGTGAGGATCGGCTGGGGCAGCTTGTCGGACTCAACCAGGCCCTCGGGAAGCTTGTGCCCGCACACCTCGCCGGTCGCCTTGTACTCCTTCCACCCAGAGCCCGAGAGGTAGCCGCGTACGACGAACTCGATTGCGATCGGCTTGGCCCTCTTGCACAACATCGCGCGCCCAGCCAGGTCGTCGATGCCGACATCGGGCAGGTCCTCAGCAGCGACGGACACGAGGTGGTTGGGGCAGATCGAATCCGTGACCTCGAACCAGTAGTGGGTAAGGCCCGTCAACACCTTGCCCTTGTCGGGGATGTCCTGCGGAAGTACGACGTCGTACGCACTGATGCGATCCGACGCGACCAGCAGGAGGCGGTCGTCTCCGACCTCGAACAATTCGCGGACTTTTCCTGATCCCACGTGTCTCGCGTCAGCCACTACAACGCCTCCACACGCTCGAAGATGGTCTCTGTCTTCTCAAGGTAACGGGCCGGGTCAAAGCAAGCTTCGATTTCGTCCGGATCGAGGTGCTCCGTGACGTCCGGATCGGATTTGAGCAGCTCCACCAGCGGGCGCTCCTCGTCCCACGCGGCCATGGCATTCCGCTGGACGAGCGCGTACGCCTCCTCGCGCTGGAGGGAGGTCTTGGTCAAAAGGGTCGTCATGACACTCTGCGAATGGACGAGGCCGTAGCTGTCGTCGAGGTTGCGTTGCATGCGCTTTTCGTTGACGACGAGGCCGTCGATCACCCAACGCATCTTCTCGAGCATGTAGTCGAGCAAGATGCAGGCGTCGGGAAGCGTGACGCGCTCGACCGAGGAGTGCGAGATGTCGCGCTCGTGCCAGAGGGCCACGTTCTCGAAGCCGGTCTGCGCATAGGCACGCAGGAGTCGAGCGAGTCCGCTGATCCGTTCGCACACGATCGGGTTGCGCTTGTGCGGCATTGCCGAGGAGCCCTTCTGGCCCTTCGCGAACGGCTCCTGGGCCTCACGCACTTCGGTGCGCTGGAGGTGACGGATCTCCTGGGCGAAGCGTTCGAGCGAGGCCCCCGTGACCGCGATTGCGGCCAGTAGCTCCGCGTGGCGGTCGCGCGGCACCACCTGGGTCGCAGCGTCCTCGCGTCGCAGCCCGAGGCGGTCGCAGACGTACTCCTCGACCTCGACGGGCAGTTGCGAGTAGGTGCCGACCGCGCCCGAGAGCTTCCCGACGGCGACCTGGTCCCGAGCCGTCCTGAGCCGATCCCGATCCCGAGCGAGCTCGAAGGCCCAGCCCGCGAGCTTCACTCCGAACGTCGTCGGCTCCGCATGGACTCCGTGCGTACGTCCGGCCATCAAGGTGTTGCGGTGCTCGAGCGCGCGTCGCTTGACCGTCTGGGTGAGGCGCCCGACTCCTTCGACCAGGAGGTCGCCGGCGTCGCGTAGGGCGACCGCGGTGGCCGTATCGAGCACGTCGGACGAGGTCATCCCGTAGTGGATGTGACGCCCCGCCTCTCCGACGTTCTCCCGAACGTTCTCGACGAAAGCGACGACGTCGTGGTGGCGCACCGACTCGATCTCGGCGATCCGCTCGAGGTCGAAGGCGGCTTTCGCCTTGATCTCCGTAAGGTCCTCGACCGGGACCTCCTCGAGTCGAACGCGCGCCTCGACGGCGAGGATCTCGATCTCGAGCCAGCGAGAGAATTTCGCGCGCTCGGAGAAGATGGCGGACATCTCCTCGCGGCTGTATCGGGGGATCACGCGCGCATTCTAGGTGCGCGCCCCGCCGCGTGTTGCTCGGCTCACGCAGAGCGCGAGGAATTTCATCACCGGCCTCTGGGAGGTCAGAGCTTCAGGCCCTCCGATAGCTCTTGTTTGTAGTCCCTGAGCTTCTGTTGGAGGCCCTCGTCACCCGTCGCGATGATCTGGACCGCGAGCACCGCAGCGTTCTTGGCTCCCCCGATCGCAACGGTCGCAACGGGGACGCCGGGCGGCATCTGGACGCAGGAGTAGAGGGCGTCGGCGCCTCCGAGGCCCTCGTTGTAGAGCGGCACCCCGATCACCGGAAGGGGAGTATGCGCCGCGACGACACCGGGGAGGTGCGCGGCGAGCCCGGCCCCAGCGATGATCACCTTGAGCCCGCGGCCTTGCGCTGAAGACGCATACTCCGATACCCGCGCCGGCTTTCGGTGGGCGGACATCGTTTCAATCTCGTACTCGACGCCGAACCGGTTGAGGACGGTGCCCGCCTTTTCCATCGTGGGCATGTCCGAGTCGCTTCCCATCACGATGCCGACGAGCGCGCTCATCGATCTCCTCTCTCTGTAGTTGCTTCCTCCGCGCGCAGCGCGATGTCGGAACGCAAGTGCTTGCCTTCGAAGTCGATCATGTCGGCGGCACGGTAGACGAGCGCGCGCGCCGACGCAAAGGTATCGCCCAGAGCGTTGACGGCAACGACGCGGCCCCCCGAGGTGACGAGCCTGCCCTCCTGAAGGGCCGTTCCCGCGTGGAAGACGTCGACGTCGTCGAGGGCGGCCGCGCGCTCGACTCCCGTGATCTCCAAACCCTTTGCGTACGAACCTGGGTAACCCTTCGACGCGAGCACGACCGTCACCGAAACCTTCGGGCTCCACTCCACCGCCGTCCCCGCGAGTTCGCGGCGAGCGCAGGCAGCGCAGATCTCTGCGAAATCGGATTCGAGGCGCGGAAGCAGCGCCTGCGTCTCGGGATCGCCGAAGCGGGCGTTGAACTCGAGCACGCGCGGCCCCCCCGAGGTCAAGACGAACCCTCCGTAGAGCGCGCCGACGAACGGCGTTGCCGCCCGCCGACCAAGTGCGCGAACCACGGGACGAAGGACGTCGTCGCCGATGGCGGCGGCGACGTCGGGAGGACACGCCGGGACCGGGCTGTAGGACCCCATCCCGCCGGTGTTCGGGCCGGCGTCGTCGTCGAACACCCGCTTGTAATCCTGCGCGGGTTCGCAGGGAAGCACCGCGTCGCCGTCGGTGAACGCGATGAGCGACACCTCCTGTCCCTCGAGGAACTCCTCGATCACGATCTCTTCGCCGGCTGCGCCAAACGACTTCGCGACGAGTCGCTCCTCGATCGCGTGGACCGCTTCGGAACGATCCTCCGTGACGACCACACCCTTGCCGGCCGCGAGACCGTTCGCCTTGATCACATACGGCGGTCCGAGCTCGTCCATGAAAGCGATCGCCTCGGACGCATCCGAGAACAAACTCCACCGCGGGACCGTCACGCCCGCTTGCGCCATCACCTCTTTGGCGAACGCCTTCGAGGCCTCGATCTGCGCGGCCGCCGCGTCCGGTCCGAAGACGTCGATCCCAAGCTCGCGCAGGGCGTCGCCGACTCCTGCGGTGAGCGGCGCCTCCGGTCCGACCACGACGAGATCGGGACTCAGCTTGCGAGCCAGCTCGAGGACAGCACTCACGTCCTCGGGATCGACCGGCACCGTCTCCGCAAAAGCCGCGATGCCGGGATTACCGGGAGCCGCGACGAGCGAGTCAACGAGCGGGGACCGTCGCAGCGCGCTCGCCATCGCGCTCTCTCGTCCGCCCGATCCAAGCAGCAGGACCCTCACGAGAGACCACCCGACCCCGCAGGCGCGAGGGGGCGGACGCCGTCCGGGAAGCGAACCATCTGCGCGCGGCCCGCGCCTACCGACGCCCACCGCACCGGCGTCCCGGCGAGCTCTTCGAGACGGGCGAGATAGGCGAGAGCGGCCGGGGGCAGATCGGCAGGATCGATGACGTCGCTGATGTCCGCCGACCAACCCGGCAACGTCTCGTAGATCGGGCGGCACTTGTTGAACACCGTCTGGTGGCCCGGAAAGTCGTCGTAGCGTTCGCCTTCGTACTCGTAAGCGACGCACACCTTTATCTCGGAGAAGGCCGACAAGACGTCGAGCTTTGTCACCACGAGCTCGCTCAACGTGTTGAGACGCGCCGCGTAGCGCGCCGCGACGGCATCGAACCAACCGCAGCGACGCTTGCGCCCGGTCGTAGTGCCGTACTCGCGTCCGACTTCCACGAGCACTTCGCCGTCGGCGGGGTCGGCCTCGGACGGAAAAGGGCCCGAGCCCACGCGCGTGCAATAGGCCTTCGAGATGCCGATGACGCGCTCGACGTCGCGGGGGCCGACTCCCGCTCCGACGCAAGCTCCGCCGGCGATGGGGTTCGACGACGTCACGAATGGATAGGTGCCGTGGTCGAGGTCGAGCATCGTCGCTTGGGCTCCCTCGAACATAACCGTGCGACCGTTATCCAGAGCCTCTTGCAAGATGCGTGACGTGTCGGCGATGTGCGGCGCGAGTCGTTCGCCGTAGGAGAGGTACTCCTGTTCGATCGTCGCTTGCTCGAGCGGAAGGCGCCCGTAGACGCGCGCGAGCATGAGGTTCTTCTCCTTCAGCGCGACCGTGAGCTTCTCCTTGAAGATGCTCGGATCGACCAAATCCTGCACGCGCAGGCCGATGCGCGCCGCCTTGTCCGCGTACGCGGGCCCTATCCCGCGCTTGGTGGTCCCGAGCCGGTTCTTGCCGAGCCGGCGCTCGGTGACCTTGTCGAGCTCGAGGTGATAGGGCATGACGAGATGCGCGTTCCCGGAGACAAGCAGTCGAGATGTGTCGATCCCGCGGCTGGCGAGCGCATCCATCTCCTCGAGCAGGACCCGCGGGTTTACGACTACACCCGGGCCTATGACCGGCGTGCAGTGCGGATACAGGATCCCGGTCGGCACCAGGTGCAGCGCGTAGCGGTCGCCTCCGACGACGATCGTGTGACCCGCGTTGTTCCCGCCCTGGTAACGGACGACGAAGTCCGTCTCACCGGCGAGGAGATCGGTGACTTTGCCCTTGCCCTCGTCACCCCACTGGATGCCGACGAGCGCTACGCCCGGCACTTCACGTCTCGCGTCAGCGCTCGATTCGGAACCTGATGCGCACGTGCGTGAGGTACTCGGTGATCGAGCCGTCCTCGACCGTGCAAGAGGTGTCGAGGACCTCCATGGCCGTAATGCCCCGGATCGTCTTCGACGCCTCTTTGAGCGCCTGCTCGGCCGCGTCGCGCCACGACTCCGCCGACACACCGACGAGATCGATGGTCTTTATGACCGCCATGGTGCTGGCACCTCTCCTCATCTCGGGCGGATGGCAATCGCATTGTACTGACGGACCATTCTGGCCCCGGCGGCGCATGACCTCTATAGTGCGAAGTTGATCAACTTCCGCTCAAACGATCGTCCAGGGAAGGCGACGGCGGGAGGAGCAAGGGGGTTTCGGACCTTGGACCTGAACAGGCTGTCGAAAGGCGAACAGATCGCCGGAATAGCTGCCTTGATCCTCTTCATCTCTTCGTTCATCAAGTTGTGGGGAAGCTCAGAGGTCTCGTCGGAAACGAACTTTCCCGAGGGAACGCCCCAGGAAATAATCGACCAGGCGAATGCCTCCACCGACCTCGGAAGCTTCAGCCTCTGGGAGGGCTACGGTCTCCTCCCCAAGCTGGGGGTTCTTCTTGCTCTGCTCCTCGTGATCTTCGTCGTCGCTAAGGCGTTCGGAGCCCTCGGCAACGTCAACCTGCCTATTCCGCTGGGATTGGCCTACCTCGGGCTTTCGGCCATCACCGTGCTGACCATGTTGGTCGCGCTTCTCGCCGGGCCCGAAGGCGATAACGAGCAGACAACGGGTGTGGAGGGCATAGCAACCGCCACGTATGAGTTGCAGCGAGGTTTACTCCTGTTCCTAGGAATCTTGTTGTCCCTGGCCATGCTGGCCGGTTCGTTCCTTCACACGAGAGAAGAGGGAACCGACCCCCGTCAGGCGATCGACGACCTGCGTCAACCGGGACCTCGGGGCCCCACGACGCCGCCGGGGACCTAGCGAAACCGCTCGCCGGGATTCACCCAGCAGCCCAGTCCTGACGAGGGGGCGAAGCCGCAATGCCTGAGATAGACAACGACCTCTTCAACCTCCTCGTCGTCGCGCTGTTGGCGATCTCAACCCTGCTCCTCCTCGCTCTCCTCAGCGCCCTGTCCGGGATACGCAAGGTCCTCCGGCAGCAACTCGACGAGACGAGCGACCTGAGAGATGAGTTGTCGCGCGCCGCGACGACGTCCGGCGCTCCGCAGCCGACGCGCGAAGAAGCCGATGTCGAAGAGAGCCCCGAGCCCGCACCCGCGAGCGAACCCATAGTCGGAGGAGCCGCGGCCGCGTCGGCGGCCGCCTCCTCACCCGCTCCCGCAACGCAGCGCCCCGAACCCGTGGCGTGGGAACCCGAGGACGAGCGGCCCCCCGCGGGAGTCGGAGCCACCGACACCTCTGGTCCCGAAGACCCGTTTGCGACCCCCGCCGCGGACGACCCCTTTGCGAGTTCCACGCCCGCGACTTCGTCGGACGATCCCTTCGCCGCTCGGTCTTCGACCGATGACACCGCAGGCGTGGCGGAGGACGACCCC
>JALZCA010000007.1 GCA_030863285.1 Actinomycetota bacterium
AGATGTCGAGGGCGACCTGCGCCAGGGCCTCCTCCATCGGCACGAGGGCATCCCCGTAGCGCCGGATCCCGGTTTTGTCGCCCAGCGCGTCGTGCAACGCCTCGCCGAGGACTATCCCGCAGTCCTCGACGGTGTGATGGGCATCGACCTCGAGGTCGCCGTCCGCCTCGAGCGTCAAGCCGATCCTCGAATGGCGGGCGAGCTGGTCGAGCATGTGGTCGAAGAACGGGATGCCGGTCCCGACGGTGACCGGACCGCCGTCGAGATCGAGCGCAACGGCTACACGGGTTTCCGACGTGTTGCGCTCACGGGAAGCGGTCCGACCTTCAGTCATCGAGCGCCTCGTCGAGCGCGCCGAGAAACGCGTCGTTCTCCTCCGGTAGCCCGGCCGTCACCCGCAAACAGCCGGCCAGACCCGGCTCCTCGTCGAGATTCCGTACGAGTACGTCATGCGACAGAAGCCCCTGCCACACGCGCGGCGCGTCCTCGACCCGGAAGAGGACGAAGTTCGCGCGCGACGGGTAGGTCACGAGGCCGCGCTTCTGCAACTCGATCGTGATCCGGTCGCGCTCGGCGGTGATCACGTCGACGGACTCCTGCAGAGCGCCGGCACCGTCGAGGGCCGCGACGCCGGCGACCTGGGCGATGGTCGAGAGGTGATACGGGATGCGGACGGCCTCCATCTCGGCGACCAGGTCGGGCGCCGCCAGCAGGTAGCCGAGACGCACCCCGGCGAGGCTCCATGCCTTCGACAGGGTCTTGACCAACACCAGGTTGGGATGCGTATCGAGCAGGCTGCGCGTGCTCTCTTCTCTTGTCGCGAACTCGATGTAGGCCTCGTCGACCACGACGATCCCGCGCGCCTCGTCGAGGAGCGTCCGTATCGTCCCGAGCGGCTCGCATCCGCCCGAGGGGTTGTTCGGAGAACACGCCACGACTATCTCGGGCCGCTCATCCCGCAGCGCCGCGACCGCGTCGTCGAGGTCGATGAGGAAGTCCTCGGTGCGTCCGCGCTGGAGCGCGCGCGTCCCGGTGATGCGAGCAATGGTTGCGTGCAGTGGGAAGGTCGGTTCGAAGATCACGGCCGTGCGCCCCGGCCCCCCGAAGGCGAGCAGGAGGTGCAAGAAGACCTCGTTGGATCCGTTTGCCACCCAGACGCCCTCGGGCGGCCAATCGTTGTATGCGGCGACCCTGTCGCGCAGAGGAACCGCCTCGCGATTCGGATAGCGATTAAGCCCCGCGCCGGAGAGCTCCTCGGTGATGCGTTCGATCACCTTGGGAGGCGGCGCGTATGGCGACTCGTTGGTGTTGAGGCGATAACGAGCGCTCGCCTGTTGCGACGCGTAGCGCTCCATCGACGAGAGGTCGTCGCGCGCCCGAAGGGGCGGCCGGCTCAACGAAGCCCCGGATCCCATTGCCCTCCGCTACGCAACTCGACCGCGCGTGCGTGGCCGGGCAGTCCCTCTGCATCGGCGAGCGCGCCCACATGCGGCGCGATGCGATGGAGGGAAGACTCCTCGAGATCGCACACGTAGATGCGCTTTTGGAAGTCGCGCGCCGACAATCCCGAGGCGAACCTGGCGGTGCCGCCCGTCGGTAGGACGTGGTTCGTCCCGGCCGCGTAATCGCCCGCCGGAACCGGCGAGAACGCGCCCACGAACACGGCTCCCGCGCTGCGCACCCGCTCGAGGGCCGAGCGCGCGTCGTTGAACACCAGTTGGAGGTGCTCGGCCGCGAAGGCGTTCGCGGTGTCGAGCGCGTGGTCCAGGTCGCGCACGAGAACCGCTCGTCCCCCTTCGATCAGCGCGTTCTCGACGTCGTCGTAGCGCGGGTGAGTTGCGAGCTCGAACTCGAGCGCGCGCGTCACCTGCTCGACGAGCTCCGGTACCCACGTGATCAAGACGTGCGTCCCGTGCGGACCGTGCTCCGCTTGCGCCACCAGGTCGGCCGCGAGGATCCGCGCGTCCGCGGAATCGTCTGCGACGATCGCCAGCTCCGTCGGACCCGCCTCGGCATCGATCCCGACCCAGCCGGTGACCGCCCTCTTTGCGAGCGTCACGTACACGTTGCCGGGGCCGACGATCTTCTCGACCGGACGGACGGA
>JALZCA010000052.1 GCA_030863285.1 Actinomycetota bacterium
CCGGTCAAACCGAAGACGAGCCCGCCGACGGTGTCCCATTCCTCGTGCGGGAGGTTCACGTCGAGCAGCTCGTTGACCTCGTCGATCGGCATCTTCGCGTCGACACGAATGGTCTCGTCGTCCACGGGTTCGACAAGCGGTTCTTCCTGGTCGTATTCGTCGACGATCTCGCCCACGATCTCCTCGATCAGGTCCTCGATCGTCACGAGCCCCGCGGTACCGCCGTACTCGTCGACGACGATCGCCATGTGGATCCGCTGTTGCTGCATCTCGCGCAGCAGCTCGGCGACTTTCTTCTGCTCGGGCACGAAAAGCGGCGCGCGCCCGAGCGATGCGACCTTTCCGCCGTTCTTCTTCTTCTCGTGTATCTGCTTCAACAGGTCCTTTGCGTAGAGGACTCCGGTGATGTTGTCCGTGTCGCCCTCGAAGATCGGGATGCGCGAGTAGCCCGCCTCGAGGATTGTCTTTAGCGCCTCGTTGAGGTTCGCGTCTGCGCGCACCGTCACCATGTCGGGCCGCGGGACCATGACCTCGCGCACCACGGTGTCGCCGAACTCGAAGACCGAGTGGATCAGCTCGCGCTCCTCCTCTTCGATCTCTTCTTCTTCCTCGGCGACGTCGACCATGTGTCGGATCTCCTCCTCGGTGACGAAGGGCCCTTTGGGCAGCCCCCGCCCTGGGAGCAAGACCATGAACGCGTTCGCGATCCTCAACAGGACGTTGCCGAGAGGCTGCAGCAGCCGACCGACCGCAAAGACCACTCGCGCCATCCTCAGAGCGGCCGCGTCGCTGCGCTGAACCGTGAAGGTGCGCGGCACGAGCTCTACAAACGTGAAGACGGCAAACGTCATCGCGCCAGCTGCGATCGTCTCGCCCGCTCCCCATCGGCCGACGGCGAACGAGGTCGCGATCACGGTGGCGGTCACGTGCGAAGCGAGCTTGAGGAGCAAGGCGATGTTGAGGAATGGCGCCGGGTCTTCCGCAATCTTCAGGAGCGCGTGGGCGGAGCGGGTGTTCTTCTCCTGCGCGAGGTGAATCGCCTTCGCGCGACCCATGCGTGAGATCGCAGTCTCCGCCACGGCTGCGAGCGCGGCAAGCGCCAACAACAAGACCACGAGTGCGGCCACAGCGGGTGCGGTCATCGTGTCGCGCTGAGATTGAACGACCGGATCACTTCCCGGACGCGTTCTTGCATCCGGTTGGCATCCTCCCTGCCCTGATGGTCGTACCCCAGCAGATGAAGGGTGCCGTGGACCACCAGGGTCGCGAGCTCGTCGTCGAGCGGGTGCCCGAGCCGCCGCGCGCTGGCGAGAGCAACTTCGGGACAGACGACGACGTCGCCTAAGAGAAGCGATTCCTCTTCTTCCTCCATCATCGGGAAAGCGAGGACGTCGGTTGCGTAGTCGTCTCCGGCGAAGCGCGCGTTGAGTCGCCGGATGTGATCACTGGTGACAAACAGAACTGAGAGCTCGGCATCCGAGTCGATTTCCTCGGACGCCAAGGTATGTCGCGCGAGCGCTGCGAGCCTCGTCTCGTCGACGGGCAGGCCCTGCTCGTTGGCCAAGAAGACGTCCACTAGCCGGACTTCGATTTCGAGGCGTCGGCGTACAACCGATAGGCCTCGACGATGTCCTGCACGATCTTGTGCCTGACGACGTCGCGCGCGTGCAGGTGGACGAAGGCGACGCCTTCGATGTCGAGCAGGATCTCTTCGATGACGATCAACCCCGAACGCGTGCCGGTCGGGAGGTCGACCTGCGTGACGTCGCCGGTGATCACGGCCTTCGATCCGAAGCCGAGGCGGGTCAGGAACATCTTCATCTGTTCGGGAGTCGTGTTTTGCGCCTCGTCGAGGATGATGAACGAATCGTTCAACGTGCGGCCACGCATGAACGCGAGCGGCGCGATCTCGACCGTCCCTTGCTCCATGAAGCGGTGGAACGTGTCCGGCTCGATCATCTCGTAGAGCGCGTCGTACAGCGGCTTCAGGTAGGGATCGATCTTCGCCGCGAGGT
>JALZCA010000074.1 GCA_030863285.1 Actinomycetota bacterium
AGGACGTAAGCGCGCAATCCAAACGCCACTCCTCCGCCGATCGAGAACAGCGCGCTGATGAAGGTGACGTGCGTCGGGGTGATGCGGGTCTTCGCTAGTACGGACGCGACCGGAAGAGACACCGGTCGATACACGTACCGCGTCAGGGGGTACCTAAGCTCCATCCGCTCCTCCCATCTCGTCGTCGTCGACAATCTGGTGAACGCGCCGGCCGCCCAACCGGCGTGCAGGACCTAAGCCTTTGGAGCAGACAGGCAGGATCCACGCAGCGTTCGCGCTTCGTCGAGGACTGGGCCCACAATCCCCAACCGGAGCAGCATCTTAACCGGACACGCGACTCAATGCGTTCCGAAACCGACCCATGGCGTGGGCGCCAGCGGGAGCCAGGCGGTCTTTCTGAGCCAATCGAACCCGGTCCGACCTTCACCTGGATGAACGACAGAGTGCAGTCATTTCAGCTCTCAGCGTGTTTGACAGCCCCTGCGTCAGGGCACGGTTAGTAGTGGCTGAGAACACGCCACTGAGGGGGTGGATACCGCGTCCGCTATCCCGTCCTCTGTCTACCCCACGGAAGGAGTTCAGCATGGCGCAATCAACATCTCAGGGCCAGGTCAAGGACAAGGTCCAAGACCTCGCGAGCCAGGCCGGCGACCAGGTCCAGCAGGTCACGGGCCAAGCCGGCGAACAGGTCAAGGGTCAGGTGGATCAGCGCTCCACACAGCTCGGCGAACAGATCGCCTCTACCGCCGACGACCTGCGCTCGATCGCCAAGGAGCTCCGCAACTCTGACAAGGAACAGCCCGCGCGCCTCGCCGACCAGGTGGCCGAAAAGGCCGAGCAGGTCGGGGACTACCTCAAGCGTTCCGATGGTCAGGCGATCCTGAGTGACGTCGAGGACTTCGGTCGCCGTCAGCCGTGGGCCGTCGTCGCGGGTGGCGTCGCTCTCGGTTTCCTTGCATCGCGCTTTCTCAAGTCGTCGAGCACGACTCGCTACAGCCGCGGCACCTCGCCGAGCAGCGGTCGCGGACTCGAATACGACGGCCCGCGCGATGTGGACATCCCCAGCAGCACCTACATCCCACCGGTCGACGATGTCACGCGTACGTCCGCCGGAGTTTCCACAGGCGGCACCGGCGCAGCCGTGGGCGCAACAACCGGACGCCCCGAAGGTCCGATCGGTTCGGGCCCGGGCGGAACCAGGATCTCGCCGATGCCTCCTCCTGGTGGTGGAAGCACGGGGGCCGGCGGCGCCCCGGGAGCGGTTAGCGGCGCCACCGCATTCGGGAACGTCGACACTGCATCCGGAGACGCGGGCGAAGAGCGTCGCGATCCCGGCAACCCGCAGGGATTATGAGCATGAGCTCGGCGCAACCGGGAGGCGACGACCTCCACGAGCGGCCCATTGGTGAACTGCTCAAGGAGCTCTCGCAACAGACGACCACGTTGCTCAAGCAAGAGCTCGAGCTTGCCAAGGCCGAGATGGCCGAGAAGGGCAAGAAGGCCGGAGCAGGCGCAGGACTGCTCGGCGGCGCCGGAGTTGCCGGACTAGCGGCGCTGGGAGCGTTCACCGCCTTCTTGATCCTCCTGCTCAACACGTTTCTCCCCGCATGGGTGGCGGCCGGCATCGTGACGCTGCTGTACGCGATCCCGGCGGCAATCCTCGCCCTGCGCGGACGCGACAAGGTCAAGCAGGCCACACCGATCACACCCGAACAAACCGTTGAGACCGTTAAGGAGGACGTCGAATGGGCCAAGCACCCGACGAGATCCGCCAGCAGATAGAAGAGACCCGCGAACAGATGAGCAACACGGCGGAGGCGATCGGATACAAGGCCGACGTCCCCGCTCGGACCAAGGAATCCATCTCCAACAAGAAGGATCAGATTATGGGAGCCATATCGAATCAGAAGGACCGGGTCACGACCGCCATAGCCGGCAGCGCCGACAGCGTGAGTTCCAGCGCCGGCAACGCGACCTCGTCCGCGACCCAGGGAGCGAAGCAGGCGGTCGGACTCGCACAGGAGAACCCGCTCGGACTTGCCGTGGGTTCGGTCGCGGTCGGGTTCCTTCTCGGAATGCTCGTTCCGGCGACGCGGATCGAAAACGAGCGCCTCGGCCCCGTTGCCGACCAGGTAAAGGACAAGGCTCGGGAAGCCGGCCAAGAGGCGATGTCGCACGCCCGCGAGGTCGGCCAGGAGGTCGCCCAGAGCGCAGTGGAGACGGCCAGGTCGAGCGCGCAGGAACACGGGCAGCAGGTTTCATCGTCGGTCCAGGACAAGGCGCAGGGTTTGTCGCCAAGCTAGAGACAATCGCAAAAAGAACTATCCGAGAGGGGCGGATCGGACCCGCCCCTCTCGGCGCGTATAGCCTGACCTCCGCCCGAACGACCACAACCCGAGGTGATGCCGTGGACTACCGGAACTCCAACGCCGACTCCACCCAGCGACGAACGTCGCGTGCGCTCCGCGGGTGGGCGATTGCGCTCGCCTCCGTTCTCGTCTTCGCGGCGTGCGACGGCGGCGGAGAGACGACAAACGAGGCGGCCTCGACTCCGGCGGCCGAGACCTCGTCGCCGGCCACCACGTCAGCCGAGGAGTACGTGTCGACCTTGTGTACCGAGATGCAGAACTGGCTCACCCGGCTGCAGGAGGGCCAGGCTCAGGTGCAGGAGAGCGTCCAACCCGGCTCATCGCCGCAGGACGGTCAGCAAGCCCTCGCGGCGTTCTTCGACAGCGCCATCGCGGCCACCGACCAACTCGTTACTGCCGTCCAGAACGCCGGCGTCCCCGATGTCGAGGGGGGCGAGCAGATCTCCGAGGAGCTGACCTCAAGGTTCGAAGAGGCACGAGCGGCGCTCGAATCAGCACGCGCCCAAGTCGACCAGCTCCCGGTCGACGATCCCGAGGCCTTCCGCGCGGCAGCCGAGGACCTCGGCGCGTCGATCCAGTCGCAGCTGGAAGCCATAGGCCAGGCGCTGTCGACGCTCAGCCAGCCGGAGTTGGACCAGGCCGCCTCGACCGATCCCACCTGCACGGGACTGTCGCCGACGCAGTGATGACCGAGAAGTAGGTGGTCGTTGCGCGTGCGGGCGGGGGGAGCGCCCCAGACCGGACTTGAACCGGCGACCTTCTCCTTGACAGGGAGATGAGCACTCCTGGCTGCTCCACTGGGGCCCGAGAACGGCGAAACTAACAGACGGAATTGGACTATGGGTTGCTATCCTCAGGCGGCCGAGCGCGTGTGAGGATGGCTTACTCCCGGCGAGGTAGCTCAGTTGGCAGAGCACGCGACTGAAAATCGCGGTGTCGGCAGTTCGATTCTGCCCCTCGCCACCCGTAACCAAAACGAGCGCCCCAAGGGCGCTCGTCTCGTAGTCCTGCTGCGATCCTCGAGAGGATCGCTGGTTGCTCGAATCCTTACGACATCCCCACGTAGGGCATGTCTCCCGCCTGCTTGGCTCCCTCGAGGAACTTACGCACCTCGTCGGCGCGGTAGCGCCGGTGTCCGCCGAGCGTCCTAATCGACGAGAGTTTTCCCGCCTTTGCCCAACGGGTGACCGTCTTTGGATCCACCCGGAACAGGGCCGCAACCTCGGCGGGCGTTAGAAGGGCATCGTCCTTCTGTGCCATCGCGCCTCCCCTACTCTCTCTAACCGCTGCGGCCGGTAGGCCAACTCAGTCGGTGGGCTATTTGCCCTGCTTTCCCTAGTTGCCATAATCGACCCAAGCACGGGTCGAACGTAATGGCCCATTCGGGCTATTTTTCGCCGCTTTGATGCCTTAAATGACTAATCATTTCTAACTAGTCATGAAAGGAAAAAATGGCGTCAGAACCGGACAAAACTCCCGGGGCAACTCGGTCGAAAACGGGCAATCCTCTAGTTGACGACCTCAAGCGACCTGATCTCGGTCCAGCGCTCGGTGAGGCTTTCGAACGTGTCTCCCGCGCGGGCGAAGTCACCCGACGCCAGCGCATCGAGGCATGCCCACACGTCCTCGGCCGACTGGTCGTTCACGAGGTCGTCTTCGGCGAAAGCCGAGGCCACGCCCCCGTAATCGAGCTCGACCAGGCCCTCGTCGCCGAACTCGTCGAGCCACCCCGACAGCTCGCGGACCGCCTCGATGACACCCTCGTCGATGGGTGAGTTGTCGAGGATCTCGAGGGCCCGGGCAAGGCGCTTTTTGGCCTCAGAAAGAGACGCTTCATAGCGGATCCTGAGGCCACGACGGTCTTCGATCAAGATGCGGTCGCGGGGATCGAAGGCGGCAAACCAGCGCAGTGGCACGTGCCAATTGGCGTGCAGGATGTGTGAGCGAATCGCTGGATCGTCCTCTCCCATGGCGGCGAGCTCTCGCGCCGCGCGCGTCGCCTCCGCCTCTGGAACGAACGCGTCCGCGACCTCTTCGGGGACGCTGCCACGGAAAGCGAGCAACCCCGCAAGCATCCGGAGCTTCGTTCGCCACGGACAAACGAAGACGGCGTCTTCGATGCGTCGAACGAAGCAGCCCTCCGCGACTTGACCGCCGGCGCCACTACCGGGAAGAGCCGACGAGACCAACCAGCTGCGCAGCCCTCCGGGGGCCGAATCGTCGCCATCCTCGGAATACGCGCTCCAGCGCTTCGTCTCTTGTTCGGAAAACGACGCAATCGGTTGGTACACGCGCAGGTAAGAGGTTCGTATCACCGCTCACATGCTAACGATCGAGTACGCCACCCATCGTCTTTCGGCGGAGCGGTACCATCGAGGGGTCAAGGCGCTGCGGATGCGCCCCGTCACGAGGAGCACAACTACATGAGCGTGTTCGAGCACATCAACGGCGATGGCTACGAGCAAATCGTTTTTTGTTCCGACGATCAATCGGGTCTCCGCGCAATCATTGCGATCCATTCCACGGCGCTGGGACCCGCCTTAGGCGGAACTCGGTTCTATCCGTATCCCTCCGAGGAGGAGGGCCTCATAGACGTCTTGCGCCTGGCGAAGGGAATGACTTACAAGGCGGCTGCGGCGGGGCTCGACCTCGGCGGCGGAAAAGCCGTCATCATCGGTGACCCTCGCCGCATCAAGACGGAGGAGCTCTTGCGCGCGTACGGACGCTTCGTAGAGACGCTCGGGGGCCGCTACATCACAGCCGAAGACGTCGGCACGGCACTCGAGGACATGGACATCGCGCGGCGCGAGTCCCGTTGGGTGACCGGTTGCTCTCACACGTACGGCGGCTCCGGAGATCCCTCGCCCGTTACCGCCTACGGCGTACTGCAGGGGATCAAGGCCTGTGCGCTCGAGGTGTTCGGAGATGCGGACCTGCGCGACCGCACCGTTGCCCTACAGGGCGTGGGAAAAGTCGGCTACGCGCTCTGCGGATACCTCGTCAAAGAAGGAGCAAAGGTAACGGTCGCCGATGCCGACGTCGACAACCTCGCGCGAGCCGTAGCCGAGCACGGAGTCGACACGGCTCCGCCCGAAAAGATCCATGCTCTCGACGTCGACATCTTCGCCCCGTGCGCCCTTGGCGCCGTCATCAACGACGACACGATCACCGACCTCAACTGCGGGATCGTCGCAGGAGCCGCAAACAATCAGTTGGCGACCGAGGAACACGGTGAGAAGCTGCGCGACCTCGGCATTCTTTACGCACCCGACTTCGTCATCAACGCAGGCGGGTTGATCAATGTCGAGGACGAACTGCGCGGATACGACCGGGACCGCGCGATGAAACGAGTCGAAGGCATCTACAAGCAACTCCAACACATCTTTGCGATGTCGCGTGAGCGGAACATCTCTACCGCTCGCGCGGCAATGGAATACGCGGAGGACAGGATCCGCAAGATCAGTCGCATCCGACTCGTTCGTACAACCGAATACGGACCTCTCTCGAGTCACCACTAATCGTGGAGCCACTTCGGATCATCGGCAATGGGAGCGACATCCCGGACGCGCCCGTTCCCGATGGTCTCGCCGAGAAGGACCTAGTCGAGCTCTTCCGCTGGCTCGTGTTGTTGCGCACATTCGACACGCGCGCCATCGCGCTCCAACGACAGGGTCGCATCGGGACGTACGCGCTGTACTACGGAGAAGAGGGCACGCAAGCGGGCGCCCTCTACGCGTGCGAGGACCGCGACTGGGTCTTCCCGTCATATCGCCAGAACGCGATCGGCATCCTGCGTGGGGTCCCGGCCGCAACGGTCTTTGGGTGGTGGCGCGGCTACGGCGGCGAGCATGGGTTCTGGAACTCGCGCGAGCACCGCGTCGCGCCGATATGCGTTCCGATCGCTACTCACCTCCCGCATGCCGTAGGTCTCGCATGGGCCGCCAAAATCCGCAAAGACGCAACTGCATCGCTTAGCTGGTTCGGGGACGGAGCCACATCCGAGGGCGACTTCCACGAAGCGATGAACTTCGCGGCCGTTTTCAAAGTCGCGACCGTCTTTTTCTGCGTGAACAACCAGTGGGCGATCTCGACGCCGATCAAGCGACAGATGGCGACCAAGACGATCGCTGAGAAAGCCGCGGCGTACGGCATGCCCGGAGTACGCATCGACGGGTTCGATCCGCTGGCTTCCTGGAAGGCGACGAAGGACGCTCTCGAGCGCGGGCGGGCCGGAGAAGGACCCACGTTGATAGAGGCGTTCTGCTATCGGCTCGGCGCACACGGGACCGCGGATGACCCGAGGCTTTACCGCGATGAGGCGGAGGTCGAACGCTGGAAGCCGCTCGAGCCCGTGGGGCGCATGGCCGCCTTTCTCAAGCGTCAAGGCGTCCTCGACGATTCGGCTCACGAGCAGATCGTCCAAGAGGCGAAGGAGTCGATAGCGGCGTCGGTCCGCGAGATGGAGGCCGTGGGTCAGCTCGACCTGGAGATCCTGTTCGAGCACGTCTACGCAAGCGAGAGACCGTGGACTTTCCACGAGGGGCTCGACGAGTTGCGCTCGGTGGAGCGTCCGCCCGAGGTCCGACCGACCGGCCCCCAGCAGCGCCCGTCGACCGGCGACCACGAGAACCCGCCGTCGCCACCGCCGCAGGAGCAGCAATGAAAAACCGCTCACAGTCGGCGATGGTCTGGACGATCGCGAGAGCCACGCCAGCGATCGCGAGAACAAGATGAGCGATCTCACGATGGTCGAGGCGCTCAATCGCGCCCTCGACCAGGCGATGGGCGCCGACGAGCGCGTAGTGGTCCTCGGCGAGGACGTCGCGAAAACGGGAGGCGTTTTCCGCGTCACCGCCGGTCTCCTCGACCGTTACGGCGAGGACCGCGTCGTCGACACGCCGCTGGCGGAGGCCGGGATCGTCGGTTCGGCGATCGGGATGTCCTTCTACGGCCTGTTGCCCGTCGTCGAGATCCAGTTCGACGTCTTCGTCTATCCCGGCTTCGAGCAGATCGTCGTCCACGCGGCGCGCCTCGCGTGGCGCACAAAGGGTGAGGTTCCGGCATCGATCGTCGTACGAATCCCGTACGGCGGCGGCGTCCGAGCCCCCGAGCTCCACTCCGATTCGCCCGAAGCGTTGTTCTGTCATGTCCCCGGCCTCAAAGTCGTGTGCCCGACGACGCCGCGTGACGCGCGCGACATGATGCTCGCCGCGATCGCTCATCCCGACCCGGTGATCTTCATGGAGCCGAAACGGATCTACCGTGCGGGTCGTCAGCCGGTGCCCGACGACATGCCGTTCGACTTCAAAAACGCAAATGGCGTTACCACAGAGTTCTTGTCGAAAGCACGAGTTGCGCGTGAGGGATCCGACCTCGCGCTCATCACGTACGGAGCGACCTTGCCGCTGTCACTTCAGGCCGCCGATCGCCTGGCCGACGAGCGCGGCATCGAGACCAGAGTGGTGGATCTCCGATCCCTGTATCCCCTCGACGTCGACGCGATCACGCAAGCGGCTAGCCAATGCGGGCGGGCCCTCGTCGTGCACGAGGCGCCCCGCAATGCCGGCTTGGGGGCGGAGATCTCGAGCCTGATCCACGAACATTCGATCCTCGATTTAGAGGCACCGGTGATGAGAGTGACCGGCTTCGACGTTCCGTTCCCGCAATTCGCGAACGAAGACGATTACCTGCCATCGGTCGATCGCATCGTCGCAGGCATCCTGAAGGTCATGGAGTTCTAGCGGCCGTGCCCGAATTCAGGTTGCCCGACCTCGGCGAGGGTGTCACGGAAGCAGAGGTCGACCGTTGGCTCGTCAAAGAGGGCGACACGATCGCCGAAGACGACCCGCTCGTCGAGGTGATCACCGACAAGGCCAGCGCCGAGATCCCGTCACCTTTCGAAGGAGTCATCGAGCGCATCCACGTCCAGGCAGGCGAAGTCGTCGCGGTCGGGACGGCGCTGGTCACCATCGGCGACGGCGACGGTTCGCGCGCGTTGTCCGCAGCGGTTACCTCTGCCGGATCGCAGGAGGGGTCGGCCCGCGCCGCTCCACCTCCTCCGCCGGGTCCCGCCGCTCTTCCGCCCGAGCCATCTCAGAGCAACGGCTCGGGTGCCGCGCGCATCAAGGCGATGCCGCCGGTCCGCAAGCTCGCGCGCGAGATGGGCATCGACCTGGCGAGCGTGACGGGGACCGGGCCCGAAGGACGCATCTTGCGGAAGGACCTCGAGGCACTGACGCGAGCAAAGCCCGAAGAACCGACGGCCCCACAGGAGCCTGCGCTCGGGTCGGGTCGGCGCGAGCCCGTGCGAGGCGTGCGTCGGCGCATTGCGGAACGGATGAGCGACGCCCATCGGTTCGTTCCTCCCGTGACACACGTCGAGGAATGCGACGTCACCGAGTTGGACGCGACACGCCGCCTGGCCAACGAGCGCGATCCCGGGGCAGTAAAGCTCACCTTCCTACCGTTCATCGTCAAGGCGGTGGTAGCAGCGTTGAAGGATTACCCCGCGCTCAACGCGTCCCTCGACGATGAGGCACAAGAGATCGTCTTTCACGACACCTATAACATCGGCATCGCGGTCGACACGCCTGCCGGCCTGACGGTTCCCGTGATCAAGAACGCCGATGCGAAGCGGTTGCGGGAGATCGCTTCGGACATCGATCGGCTAGCGACCGCGGCCAGAGAAGGCAACCTCACGCGCGCAGATCTGCGCGACGGAACGTTCACCGTCACGAGTCCGGGCCCCTTCGGCGGACTGATGGCGACACCGATCGTGATGTGGCCGCAATCGGCCATTCTGGGCGTGCACCGCGCGGTCGACCGACCCGTCGTCCGCGATGGTCAGATCGTCATCCGAAAGATGATGAACCTGTCGATCACGTTCGATCATCGGATCCTCGACGGGATGACGGCTGCGAAGTTCGTCCTCGACGTGGTGAAGCTGCTGGAACATCCGGCCGTTCTCGCGCTGGAGAGTTGACGACCTCTCGCGGGAACCGGTGATGGGAGCCGAAAGCGAGATTCGACGGCCTCGGACGAAGGTGCTCACGACGCGGCGCCTGCGCCTCGAGCCGAACGCGACGAAGTATTCGGATGCGATGTGGCTGTCGGCCTCGGAGTCGATGAACGAGTTGCGACCGTGGCTTTACTGGACCGCGAGCGCGTCGCTCGAGGAAGTCGTTGCGTGGGCAAAGGTCTGCGAGACGAACTGGGCCGAGAACAAGGCGTGGACGTTTGCGATCCTCTTCGAAGACAGGCCCATCGGGACGATCGGGATCGAGGACGTCGACGCGCAAACCCTGCGAGGAGAACTCGGTTATTGGCTGCACAGCGACTTCGCCGGCAAGGGGGTGATGACCGAGGCCGGAGCCGCGGTCATCGAGTTCGGCTTCGAACAGATCGGGCTTCATCGTTTGCAACTCGAAGCTGGAACGGAGAACACCGGCAGCATCAAGGTCGCGGAGAAACTCGGTTTCCAGCGCGAGGGCGTCGCGCGGCATTCGTGCAGAGGAGCCTTCGGTTTCTACGACGCGGTGCGTTTCGGCCTGCTCGCCACGGACCCGCGGCCCCCGCTCGATGCCTGATCTCAGCCTGAAGCGCGCGGCTGTTTACGCCGGCGTCGGCTTCGCCGCCGAGGTCGCTTTCTCTGCTATTCACGACGCGGCCCGCGGCCGACGGGTGCAGTTGCGCACGAGCCCGTGGATGTTGCCGATCTACGCGCTCATCCAACCTCTCTACGAGCCACTGCACGACGCCATGCGCGGACGCGTTCCCGTTCCGCTGCGCGCCGCGGTCTATGGAATCGGGATCATGACGGTCGAGTACGCCTCGGGTCGGGTACTGCGACGGTTCCGCGGCGAGGCACCGTGGGACTACTCGTACGCCCGCAGGAACATCGACGGCCTCGTGCGTCCGGATTACTTTCCTATGTGGGCCGGTGAAGGTCTCGCGCTCGAGAGGCTGCACGACGCCCTCCGAGATCGTTAGCCGAGCTACGCCCAGCCGAGCTCTTCGAGGCGGTCCTCGTCGAGTCCGAAGTGGTGCCCGATCTCGTGAATGACCGTTCGCCGCACCTGTTCGCGGATGCCGTTGGGCGTACGTTCGCTGCGCTCTATGGGGCCTTTGAAGATCGAGATCTTGTCCGGTAGCTGCCCCTCGTAACTCATTCCCCGTCCGGTGAGCGGTATGCCGCGGTACTCGCCGTACAAGATGCCTCCATAGGGGAGCCGCGCAAGCGACTCCTCCGGCGGTTCATCCTCGACGACGACCTCGACGTTTTGCATCAAGCGCGTGATGTCTTCGGGAAGCGAATCCAGCGCGTCCGCCACGAGGTCGCGGAAGGCAGCATCACTCATCGTCATGACGCTCACCTTACGCACGACTCAGACCTCGGCGGGAACCCGGTTCTCCTCGTCCGCCCGTGCGGATTCGTCGGAGTCGCGCACGAGGAACGACACGGCTCGCTGGATTACGTGGGGGTCTCTAAGAATGCGCGTGTGACCCAACCCGTTGACCTTTTCGAGGGCCGCTCCGTCCCACGACGCGACCAGCCGCTCTGCGTCTGCGAAAGGAACCTGCGGATCTTCGGGGTCGTGCATCACGAGCGCCGGCAGGCGGACGTCTCGAACGAGGTGGGGGGCCGCCAGGTCGCCCCACACGCTCCGGCCAAAACGCCGCTCGATCTCGGATCGCAGCGGCTCGATCACCACGTCCGACAGTCCGAACATCCGGACGAAGGGTTCTACGGCGCTCTCGAGGAACACCGAAGGCGAGATCAGAACAGCACGCTCGATCTCAAGACCGTCGCGCAACGCCACCATCGTGGCGTGAGCGCCCAAGGAGTGGGCGACGACCGCGTAGACCGGGCCCGTGGCGTCGGCGACCGCGCGTACCGCGGCCGCGATTTGGAGGCCGTCGCTCTGGCCGCCAGAAGTCGCGCCATGACCCGGGGCGTCGACGGCGACGACTCGGAAGCCCCGCTCTATCAACGGTCGGACGAAGGCCCCCATGCTCCGCGAGCTGTCACCCCAGCCGTGGACGAGCACCACCGTCGGCCCCCGGCCCCCCTCGTAACCCTTCAAGACGCGGCCCCCAGCGTGGACCTCGAGCGGCACCGTCTGCTCCAACCACTCGTCCTGCTTCGCCAGTGCGCGCTTGCCCAGCGGCAGCCTCCACGGCGTGAACCAGAGGCGGGTGACCAAACGGCCGGCGATACGAGCATTGACCCGAGAGGCGACCTGTGCGGCAGCAAGCAGCGCCTTGAGCGCAATCGGGCTGTTCGAGACGGGTGTCACGACGAGGCTCCTACCGGCGCCGCATCAGGGAAGGCAACGCCCGCATCGAGATCAGCAAGGACCTCCTCCAGCGAGAGCTCGATCGGCAGCGGCTCCTCGTACCAGGTCGGTTCTTGGCGCAGCGTCATTGGTCCACCTCCTGCTCACCTGCCGCCGACTGGATCGACGGTCAGTTTCGACTTGCAACTCAGTCTAGACACACTCCGTTTCAAAAAGCAACTGGTTCGTTGCAACTAACAACGGAATCCTCTAGACTGGCGGGTATGACACCGGCGGACTACTCGCACATGGACTGCTCGATCGCCCGCACGCTGGGTTTGATCGGCGAGAGATGGTCGCTTTTGATCCTGCGAGACGCCTTCTACGGCCTCAGGCGGTTCGAGGACTTCCAGCGCGACCTCGGGATCGCTCGCAACGTCCTCGCCGACAGGCTGAGCAAGCTGGTCGAAAACGGGCTGCTCGAGCGCCGTCTCTACGAGGAACGGCCACCCCGCTACGAGTACCGCCTGACCCTCAAGGGCCGCGACCTTCTGCCGGTCTTGCTATCGCTGATGCGGTGGGGCGACCGCTGGGAGAGCAACCCGGACGAGCCGCCCGTGAAGCTGATCCATCACACCTGCGGGAACGCGACGCATCCCGTGACGGCTTGTGCGCACTGCGGCGAGGAGCTGACCCTCAGGAACGTCAGCGTCGACCCCATCCGTGTCAAGCGTCCCGAGACTCAGCCTTCGCCGACCGCGTAGATCACGGCCGCTCGCCGATTGCGTTCCGTAGGACGCCGATCTTCTCGATCTCTAGCTCGACCACGTCGCCCGGCTCGAGCTTGCGACGGAGGTCCAGCCCGCAACAGCCTCCGGGGGTTCCCGAGCCGTAGACGTCGGTCGGATAGATGGTTTCGGCGGTCGAGACGTAAGCGATCATGTCCGCCCACGACCAGTGCTTCGCGCCCGATCTCCCCCGCCCCCACTCCTCGCCGTTGACCCTGCAGACCATCTCGAGGTCGGGTTCGGTCCCGACCTCGTCCGCCGTCACGACGCAGGGGCCCAGCGCGTTCGCGAAGTCCTTGCCCTTCGCAGGACCGAGCCACGCGCTCACCTCTTTCATCTGGATATCGCGCGCGGAGAAGTCGTTGAGGATCGCGAAGCCGAAGATGTGCTCGCCGGCGGTCTCCTTCGGGATGTCGTGGCCGGTCTCGCCGACGATCATGGCGAGCTCGAGCTCGAAATCGAGAAAGTCTGTGTACGGGGGCCAGGGGCATGTCGCGCCGGGATCGACCCACTGCCGGTGGTTGCCCTTGTAATAGATCGGCGCTTCATACCAGTAGGCGGGCACCTCACCCCCCCGCCGCGCCGCGCCGTTCTGAACGTGATCCTCGAACGCAAGGAAGTCCCGTAGCGACGCGCAGCGATCAAGCGGACAGAGCAACTGCACGGCGGGGTCCGCGAAGTCGAGTGCAACCTCCGCAACACCTTGCGACTCGCGCACGGCCCCTTCCGCATAGCGCCACAACTCCGGACCCGCCTCGATGAGCGACGCGAGCGAGGTCGACACAGCGGGCGGGACCTCCGCGCTTCGCTCCGAGCGTCGCAAGGCTTCGTCGAGGCGAACCGGAGGACCATCGTCCACCGCGATCGCAAGGCGAGCGGCGCGCGAACCGATCGCGTTGCCGGGCCGAAGGACCTCCCGATAGCGGTAGATCCTCATGCCGGTCGCGAGGTCTTGGTTGTTAGTGGCGCGAGGCGCAACAGGCTCCCGAAAGCTCTCGATCTATTCGTCGAGCAACCCCATGCCGCGCGCCCACGACGTCTCGTATTCGGTGAGTACGACGGCTTCCGCTTCTGGTGAGGGGATCAGCGGTCTCTCCGTCTCGACCATCACGGCCGCCTCGTCGGTGCGCTCTTTCGTCTTCGACGCTTCGATCGCGGCGGGCTGAGGGCCGTGGTGGACACCTTGTGGGTGCAAGGTCATGTAGCCGCGGTCGATGCCGGCCCTGCTGAAGTAGTCACCCGAGTGATAGAAGAGCACCTCGTCCGCGTCGATGTTTGCGTGATAGAAGGGCACCTTCAACACCGCGGGGTCCTCTTCGAGTGGGCGCGGCACGAACGAGCAGATCACGAAACCCTCGTTGGCGAACGTCGCGTGCGCGCTCGGAGGCATGTGATAGCTCGGCGAGTACACCGGCCGGTGATCGAGGATGTTGAGCTTGACCGGACAGAGGTCACCTTGCCAGCCCACGACGTCGAGCGGATGCCACTGGAAGAACAACGACGTGAACGTTCCGTCGCGCTTGACCCTCACCTCGAACTCGCCCTCTTCGTCGTGTGGGTCGGGCTCGGGGACTTCGAGGACGCCGGGGTCGAACATGGCGTGGCGTCCCATCAAGCCGCGGTCCGGGATGCGGAACTCGCCCGTTCCCTCGATGACGAAGAAGAAGTTGTCGTCACCGCTCGGCACGACGCGGTGAGTCGTGCCCTTCGGGATGATGACGTAGTCACCTTCCGAGAAGTTGAGCGGGCCGTAGTCGGTTTCGATCGTGCCCTCACCGCGATGGACGAAGTAGCAGACGTCGCCGTCGGAGTCGCGCAGGAAGTACGGCATCGGCGCGGTTCGGCGGCTCACGAACAGCCGCACGTCGTCGTTACCCGCGATCAGCTGCCAAGTCCCGTCTTCGTCCGTCTGATCCTCAGGCTTAACCTCGTTGAGGTCGAAAGCGCGGGGGCGCAAAGGCCCCTCGATGCGGGTCCACGCAGTCGGAGGATGAGTCCGATAGAGGTGCGAGGCGCGACCGAAGAAGGTCTCGCGCCCGTGCTCCTCTTCGTAGGTGCCCTCGGGGACGTTGACGTGGGCCTGACGAGTGACTTTGCCCTTCGAGAAGACGGCTTCCACTAGAGGTTCCCCCTCGCTGCCTGCTCGCGCTCGATCGCCTCGAACAACGCCTTGAAGTTGCCGGCGCCGAATCCTCGGGAGCCGTGCCGCTCGATGACCTCATAGAAGACGGTCGGACGATCCTGCACCGGCTTGCTGAAGATCTGCAAGAGGTAGCCCTCTTCGTCCTTGTCGACGAGGATCCCGTTGCGCTGCAGGGAGTCGATCTGGTCGGCGATCTCGGGAACGCGCTCTTTGGCGTCGTCGTAGTAGGTCTCCGGAACGCGCAGGAACTGAATGCCCGCCGCGCGCATGCTCTCGACCGTCGAGACGATGTCCTCCGTCGACATCGCGATGTGTTGCACACCGGGGGAGCCGTAGTACTCGAGGTACTCCTCGATCTGCGACTTCCGCTTGCCCTCGGCCGGTTCGTTGATCGGAAGCTTGATTTTGCCGTCGCCGTCCCAGACGACCTTCGACATGAGGGCCGAGTACTCGGTCGAGATCTCCTCGTCCGAGAAGTGTCGCAACTCGGTGAAGCCCATGATGCGCTCGTAGAAGTTGACCCACTCCTCCATCTTGCCGAGCTCGACGTTGCCGACGACGTGGTCGATGTACTTGATGCCGAAGCCGGTCGTGTCGGCGGACTCGACTGGTTGGAACCCGGGGAAGAAGACGCCCGAATAGTCCTGGCGGCTGACGAGTGAGTGGATCGTCTCGCCGTAGGTCGCGATCGCGGCTTTGACTATCTTTCCGTGCTCGTCCTCGAGCACTTCCGGTTCGGACACGCTCGTGGCCCCCCGTTCGAGAGCAACGCGGTGCGCCTCCTCCGCGTCCGGCACTCGCAGCGCAACGTCATGAACGCCGTCGCCGTGGGCCTTGACGTGGTCGGTTATCGGCGAGTCGGCAGTCAGCGCGCCCGTGAAGA
>JALZCA010000078.1 GCA_030863285.1 Actinomycetota bacterium
GCTGACGGCCGACGGCGGCGAGGAATCGGTGTGCGGGTGGCTCAAGGACAAGTTCGGCCTCTCGTGGCAGATCGTGCCGACCAGGCTGGTCGAGCTGCTCGAGCAAGAGGACAAGGACAAGGCCCAGCGGGTCATGCAGGCGATGCTGCAGATGAAAAAGATCGAGGTCGCCGAGCTCGAGCGCGCTGCGGAGTCCGCCTAGATCGATTCCCTACGTGGCTACCTCGATCCGCACCTCCTGTGAGGCAGCGGCGGGTTCGAGGAAGGCGAGAAGGCGCCGCCCCTCGCGCTCGATGTCTTCTCGAACCTTCTTGGGATGACGCCGGAATGCAGCGATGATCAGGATGGCGACGTTCCGGCGTCGTTCCGCCTTCCACTCGCCCGCGACAAATCCGTCGACCAGGAAGGTCTTTTTGACTCCGAGGTTCCTCACAACGCGGTCGCGGAACTCGGGCGGGATCACCCGCGTTCGGTCTGCGTGTGCCAGAAGGAGGTTGTCGAACTCCGGAAGGAAGCGAACCGGCGCGGGAGTTCCCGGATCCGGTAATGCCCCGTCGGGAACGTCGAACAATTCCCTCCCGCTCTCGTCCTCGTAGGCCTCCAGGCGAGGCCTCAGCTCGTCGACGACCGGCCCCAGTCCGGTCAATCCCGACCATGTCTGCATGTCGCGCACCGCTGCGGGGCCGAAGGCGCGGAGGTAGCGCACGATCATGTCGTGTGGCGAAGTGCTCTCCTCGAGCCTTTTTCCCAGCCAGGACTCCGCTGGCGAGAGCAGAGGTCTACCGCTCCTCACCCACAGCCCGCGCGGCGGGATCTGTACCAGTGCCATCGTGTTGCGAGCCGCGTACGCCAGCGAGCCTGGATCCCGCTCGCGCCAGCGTTTAGCGAGCTCGCGACCCAGGTCTGCCGCGACGAGCGGCCCCTGTTCGAGAACGCGCTGGGTCTCGTTTTCGAGCGCGCCAAAGTCCACACCCACCACGCCTTTGCCCCATCTGCTGCCGGCGAGGTCTCGGTCCATCGCCGGCTGGGTCACCCGTCGCATGCGCAGGCAGTCCTCGGCCGACACGAGGTGGATGGTCGAGCGCATGAGCGGTAAGCGGACAACTCGTCGTTCCAAGAGGGCCCGTTCGAGATCGGCGGCTTCGAAAGTCGTCAGCCGCGTCCACAACCCCACGTAAGGCGCTTTCGGCGCCTGCGCCTGGAGACCGATCAGATGCTCAACCGCCCCCACCACGTCGAGACCCGAACGTTGCAGCAGAAGTTGGCGCTCGAGAAACGCGCGGTTCAGCGCGCGCTGCGTAAGTATCCGCCTAGGCATTCACGGTCCGCATCAACCGGTGAACGTGGTCGTGATGTGGCGCCCACGCGGCCCACACGTCACGCGCCCATTTCATCACGGCATCGCAGTGCCGGTCGCCCTGCTGGAGAACGTCTTTCGCAGTGATGGAGCCGTTCGGTACGGGCGGCTCGAGCCAGATCAAGTCGGCCCCCCGGTGGACTTGGGTCATCAGGCGAGTAGCCGCGTCCTGAGGCACGTCGTGTTCGAGGACGAGGCAGAGCCTTACAAGGTGAAGGTTCACCGATTGAGTCGAGCGCGGCTCGGGCACGCCTGGATGTTGGACCGCGTACGTGTCGACCGTCGTTCCGTGCACGCGCATGTTCACGGGATTGTTGAACTCGCGGGCGAGCACCTCGCCGAAGATCGCCCAGCAACCCGCCGAAGCGCCGAGGTATGGATGCACGGGTCCGTCGTATGTCTCCAACACGATGCCGCACCCGGCGCACGTTTCGGTAGCCATGTTCGTCGAATCTAGACTCGCGAACGCCGCGCCGTGAAGGCGTCCCGCGCGTCAGGTCTGCGCGCCGAGACGACGCAGACCTGCGGATTCCGCAAGCGACGGATCGGCGGCGAGGCCGATGAAACCGTGCGACAGGAGCGCGACGACGTAGTCGACGAAGTCCTCCTGCGAGACGTTCCCGCTCTGCAACCACCAGTCGCTCGATACATGGACCAACCCCACGACCCCGTGCGCCCATGCCTGGGCGGGGGCCGGGTCGAACCCCAGGGCCGCGATGTCTCGCTCGAGCACGTCAGCGATCTGCGAGGCGACGCCCCGGATGAAGTCGGCGACCTTTGTCTCCGAGATGGGTCCCTCCTTGATCGGGCGGTGCATCAAGAAGTCGTACATCTCCTTGTTTGTCTCGATGAAGCGCACGTAGATCTCGATCGTCCGGCGCAGGCGCGTCTCGATGTCGGGCGACTCGCGGATCGCGTCGTTCAACCGCGCCATCAGATCGTCGACGTAGCTCTCCGCCACGGCTTCGTAGAGCCCGTTCTTGTCGCCGAAGTAGCGGTAAAGGACGACGCGCGAGACCCCGGCTTCGACGGCGATGTCGTCCATCGAGGCAGCAGCCCCGGTCCGGCAGATGACCCGGGTCGCCGCCTCGAGGAGTTCGCGCCGTCGCCCGCGCTTCCAGGCCTCGCCCCGAGCGGGCCGGGACCCCGATCCGGTTGCGGGAGGGGTTTGAGTCATGTTACAAACGGTAACAGTTACGAACTGTTACGGCAACGACCTAGGACAACGGGCGACGCCGGGCCCCTACTGGAACGGCGGTGTATTCCGACCGCAGACACGCAGACGAGCAGAAGGGAGGTGCAGCAATGTCGACTAACGAGCGTCGTGCCCGCGTGGCGATCATCGGCACTGGATTCTCGGGTCTCGGGATGGCGATCGCGCTCCGGCGCGCCGGCATGGACGACTTCGTCGTGTTCGAGCGGGCCGCCGCCGTCGGAGGGACCTGGCGAGACAACACCTACCCAGGGTGTCAGTGCGACGTCCCCTCTCACCTCTACTCGTTCTCCTTCCGCCTCAACCCGGACTGGAGCCGCACCTACTCGATGCAGCCGGAGATCTACGAGTACCTCGAGCAGTGCGCGCGTGACTCCGGCGTGCTCGCGCAGGTCCGCTTCGAGCACCGGGTCGACGACGCGCGTTGGGACGAAGACGATTCGAGTTGGATCATCGGGACGAGCAAGGGGACCTGGCGGGCCGACATCCTGGTTTCGGCAAACGGCGCGCTCGCGGAGCCGTCCATCCCGGACATCCCGGGGATCCCCGACTTCGACGGGCCCGTCGTGCACTCGGCGGCCTGGGATCACGACGTCGATTTCGCGGGCCAGAAAATCGCCGTCCTGGGGACGGGAGCGTCGGCGATCCAAATCATCCCGCACCTCCAGCGCGAAGCCCAGAGTCTGATCGTCTTCCAAAGGACGCCGGCCTGGGTCATGCCCCACACGGACCGCAAGATCACCGATGCAGAGAAGAAGCTCTACAGGCGCTTTCCGCTCGCACAACGAGCGGTTCGCAACGCGATCTACGCGGGGCGCGAGTTACTCGTCTTCGGAATGGTCAAGGATCGGCGGTTTTTGCGTCCGCTACAGAGGATTGCGACTATGCATATACGCACGAAGATCGACGACCCCGAATTGAGACGAAAGCTCATTCCGTCCTACGAACTTGGCTGCAAGCGGATCTTGTTGTCGGATGACTACTACCCCGCGCTCAACGCCGACAACTGCGACCTTGTAACGGAACGAATCGAGCGCTTTACGCGACGCGGCGTCCGCACGACCGACGGACGGGAGCACGAAGTCGACGCGGTCGTGCTCGCGACCGGTTTCAAGGTGACGGACAACCCGGTCCTCGATGGGGTTATCGGGGCGCACGGCCAATCGCTCGGCGAGATATGGCGCAAAGAGGGGATGCAGGCATATCTGGGAACCGCCGTCGCCGAATTCCCGAACATGTTCATGCTGACCGGTCCGAACACCGGGATCGGGCATACCTCGTTGCTCGTGATGATCGAAGCGCAGATCAACTACGTGCTCAGGGCTCTGCGCTACATGGACGCGACGCGCGTTGGCCGAATCGAGGTCCGTCCGGAGGCCGTCGCCGACTTCAATCGCGAGTTGCAGCGACGCATGAAAGAGACGGTGTGGACGACGGGGGGCTGTGCGAGTTGGTATCTCGATCGGCGCGGCAACAACACGACTCTGTGGCCCGACTTCACCTGGAAGTTCCGGCGCGCGACCAAGACTTTCGATCCTGCGGCCTACTTCGTCGCGCACGGGGATTCGACCCGCTCGTCGCAGGACGCGAGGGTGTTGGCGTGAGGGTTCTCGTCACGGGGGCCGCGTCCGGTTTCGGCGCGGGCGTGATGCGCGAGCTGAGGGCGCGGGGCGAGAACGTACGCGGGATCGACTTGCATGACGGCGACGCGGTCTTCCGCGCGGACATCCGCGATTCGAATGCGGTCGAGACGGCGGTGGGTCGGGCGGTCGACGAACTCGGCGGCCTCGACGTCCTGATTAACAACGCGGGAATTGGAGCTCCGGCCGACGCCGGAGCAATGCCGGACGAGACGACCTTGGAGACGATCGACGTCAACCTTTTCGGTGCGTGGCGCGTTACGGCCGCCGCCCTGGATGCGCTGCTGGAGTCGCGCGGTCGCGTCATCAACGTCGCTTCGGCCCTCGCGTTCGTAAGCGCTCCCTACTGTGCCGCCTACTGTGCGAGCAAGCGAGGACTCGCCGCCTACTCCGACGTCCTACGACTCGAGGCCGGCGGGCGGATAAAGGTGAGCACGGTCTACCCGGGTTATGTCCGGACGCGCATCCACCAGCGCAGCGAAAGGCTGGGCTTCACTCTGAGCGGCGCGGTGCCCGAGGAGCCACTCGACGCGGTTGTCCGGGCGATCATCCGCACCTGCTACGCCAAACGGCCCGCACGCGATGTGGCCACGACGCGCCGGACCGCCGCCGGGGTCTTCTTCGCTCGCCATCTCCCCCGCTCGCTCGACGCCCTCGCGCGCCTGCAGATCGACCGGCTCAGGAGGCGAGGCCACTTCGACGGTATCCAGATGGAGTTGCGGCTGCTTCACCCGGATGCGCCGGCTTCCTCGAGCGGCCGCGTGGGCGGATCGGTCCGCGGAGTGCGACGGCCCTAGGCGCTCGTCCCGGCGGCCTAACCGGCCCGCCCCTGGGTAGGGGATGGAACAGGACCCTACGAGAAAGGAGGCGAGACATGGCCAAGGACCACGGCTCTTCCGTCAAAGACGACGAACAGTACGAAGCCTTGCGCCGACAGGGCGCCAGCAAGGAGAAGGCGGCGCGAATCGCGAATGCGTCGTCGAATTCATCTCGGTCGAAGACGGGTAAGAAGGGCGGCAAGGGAGAGAGCTACGAGGACCGGACGGTCGGTGACCTCAAGAAGAAGGCGAAGCAGGTCGGCATCGAGGGTTACTCGAAGATGAAGAAGTCGGAGCTCGTCGACGCGTTGCGAAACCACTGACGCCTAGCGGAAGTCAGTTGCGTCCGGATCAGAACGGTTTCTCGATCAGGGGCGTTAGCGTCTTCGTTTCGGCGTCCTGTACGAAGTAGAGCTCTAGGTTGTTGGGCGGAGAGGTAAACGCATCCGGCGGCAGCAGTGCGTGGAAGCGCACCAGGTTCGCTCCGCGCGGGTTGCGGTACGACTTCGTCACCGCGACCACCTCACCATCGATCGCGACGACGATCTTTTGCCCTCGTGCACCACGTCCTTCGAGCGTGCCTTCTACCAGAGCCGGGAGCAGAGGCATCGCCGGCCTGGCTTTCTCTACCCGCCGGATGTTTTCGACTACGACGCCGGCATCCGCCGGCGAAGTCATTTCGAACCGTCCGATCCGCCGTCCCAGCAAGCTTGCGGTTCCCCCCGGCGCCACGGAGAAAAGGTCGATTCCGCGCTTGCCGTAGCCGAACGTGTCGTACTTGATCTCGGCGACGCTGAACTGGGCATCGAGGTCGGGCGGCAGCTCCAGGTAATCGGTCTTGCGGACCCGTTGAGTGGGAAAGTCGCTCGCGAATGCCGAGACACCGTCCG
>JALZCA010000097.1 GCA_030863285.1 Actinomycetota bacterium
CCCACGTCCCTCGAACCAAGGCGAGCCCGGCGGAGACGACAACGCCAGCGGCCAATAGGGCCAAGAGAGCCGTACGCCCCTGGTGGACGATGATCGGCGCAGGTGCTCGGCTCGGGCGTCGCCGGACGGCAGCGGGCGCCCCGGTCCGACGATCCACCGGCTGTCGATTCGAACCGGGCTCCCGGTCGGCCACCACGCGCGGGGGTGCCGGGCTACGCGCCGCGGGGCGCCCGAGCGTCCGAACGAACTCTGCGTGGTGATCCGGCCCGATGAGCTCGAGGCCCCGCTTGAACAAAGCGGTCGACTCGATAGGAGCCCGTTGCCGGGCCCGCGCCGCGGCGGGAAGGCAGATCGCAACCCACGCGACCACAAGGACGATCAGAAAGAGGGCAGCCAAAGACTCCAAATCCGTGCTCGCGGTTGCGTCAAGCTATCCCGGCAAACGACCCGTTCCTTGGATTTCCGCGCGCCGGGCGCGGTATATACATGCGGCAACCGACCGGCGCCGCGGCCCCCGGACCGCCGGACACGAGCTGCGGAGACGGGAGAACATGGCGCTGGACATCGTCTGGACGACCGAGAGCGCGACTGAGGTCGCCGCCGATGTCGTTGTCGTGGGAGCGACCTCGTCTGGACTCAATGCATCGGGGCGCGCCATCGACGGTCTGCTCGACGGCGCTCTGTCCAAGTACCTCAGCCACACCGGGTTCAAAGCAAAGGTCGGGTCGACGACGATCGTCCCGACTCTTGGGCGCGCTCCTTCGAACGCGGTTGCAGTCGTCGGCCTGGGCGACGCCACGGCAAGCGAGGTCCGGCGAGCGGCCGCGGGGGCCGCGCGCAAGTTGGCTCAACACTCGAACGCGGCGTCGGCCCTTCACGAAGACCTCGATGCCGCGGCGCTCGAATCGTCCGTCGAGGGCTGGCACCTGGGCAACTACCGCTTCAAGACCTACAAGTCGGATCCGAGGCCCCCGAAGCTCCAGCGCATCACGCTCGTCGGCACACAGGACGACCAAAGCGTCGAGCGGGCAACCGCTCGCGCCAGCGCAACCATCACCGCGCGCGATCTGATCAACGAACCTGCATCGGCTTTGTGGCCGGAGGTTCTCGCGGAGCGCGCCCGCGAGGTCGCCGACGTATCCGGGCTCGAGTACACGGCGTGGGACGAGAACGAGCTCGCAGAGCGCGGCTTCGGCGGGTTGCTCGGCGTGGCCCAAGGGTCGAGGCGGCCCCCGCGCCTCATCCAACTCCGCTACGCCCCGCGCGAGTCGTCCACGAAGGTCGCACTGGTGGGCAAGGGCGTCACGTTCGACTCCGGCGGTCTTTCGCTCAAGGACGCGAAGAGCATGGAGACGATGAAGACCGACATGGGCGGGGGCGCCGCGGTGATCGGAGCCATGGGTGCACTTCGCAAGCTAGGAGTCACGGCAGAGGTACTGGGTTTCATCCCGACGACCGAGAACATGCCGGGAGGCGCGGCGATAAAGCCCGGCGACGTCATCACGCATTACGGCGGCAAGACGTCCGAGGTCCTCAACACCGATGCCGAGGGACGGCTGATTTTGGCCGATGCTCTCGCGTACGCGTCGGAACAACGGCCCGACGCCATCGTCGACGTTGCGACGCTCACCGGAGCGATGATGGTCGCGCTCGGCAAGAAAGCTGCCGGCTACTTCGCGAACGACGACGATCTCGCACGAGATCTCGAGGCGGCGGCGACGGCTGCCGGCGAACGCATCTGGCGCATGCCGCTTTACGACGATTACAGAAGTGATCTCGATTCCGACATCGCCGACCTGAAGAACATCGGTCAACGTTGGGGCGGCGCGATCTATGCGGCCCTCTTCTTGCGCGACTTCGTCGGGAGGGGCATCAGCTGGGGTCACCTCGACATCGCGGGGCCGGGTCGTTCCGAGAGCGACTACGACGACGTCGCAAAGGGAGGCACGGGCTTCGCCGCGCGCACGCTCGTGTCGTGGCTGGAACGGATCGGGAGGTCCTCGTGACCGACAACGGGACACCGAGCGGGGACGGCGCCCCCGACAACGTCGTCCCGCTCGGAACCACACCCGAGCCCGTTCCCGACGAACCGCCGCGCGCCCACAGCGGACTGCATCGGATCGCTATCTCCGGGATGGCGTTGTCCGCGCTCGTGGGGATCGTCTCGATGCTCGCGTTCATTACGGTCTCGTGGCCGAACGACACCGGTCGTTACGTCATCGGCGTATTCATCGCGGCAGGCGTCGGGTTCATGACCTGCGCGTCACTGGCCGTCTTGTCCGCCGCGCGCGAGACGTACGCGGTACGTGAGAAGGACGACCGCTCGGCCTGACGCCGAGCATTTCCCACTACACTCGGCCGCCATGGAGATAGAGGGACATCCAACTCAAGATCTGATCGAGGAGCTCGAACGCCGCGGCGCGTTGCGCGTGACCGGATCGACCGCCGGGCCCCCTGCTGACTCCCTACGATTCTTGGGCGAGCGCCTGGGAGAGGCGCCCGGGTTCTGGCTCTTCCTTCCCTACGAGACCTTTCTCACGGGCGTCGACGAGGTGCCGCCCGCCTGATCGGCCCGAGCATCTCGAGATCGTCAGCGCGTCGCCTCGCCGTAGATTGGTCGGGACCGCGCCGCCGGGAAGCTCGATCGCGTAGCGAGACCCGATCACGACGCGCGTCATCCTGCGCGGCCGCATCCTCCGACGTACGTGCTTGACGGTCCACTTCGCGTCGCAGAACACGACGTCGATCGGATACGTCATCCCATAGGTATGGACCTGTTTGGCGGGGGTCAAGATGAGCGCCTGACCAAAGGCGAGCCGCTCCCGGCCGATCAAGCCTTGGGCGCGCTCCGCCGTAGTCGTCGCCCACCGGACGTCAGACGCCAAGACGAAACCGGTCGTTTGCACTTCGAGCGCCGTGGGCACGTGAAGTAAGTTATGGCGCTGGAGCCAGGGCGGCAGTGGCGGCGACCACAGCCGATGAACCTTCCGAGAGGGTGAACGATCGTGCAGAAATGGGAGTACGCAACCGTTCCACTCATATCGCACGCACTGCAGGAGATCCTCAACCAGTGGGGTGAAGAGGGCTGGGAGCTCGTGCAGGTCCTCGAGAGCCAATCGCTTGGAATGACCGCCTATCTCAAGAGGCCGAAGCCGGGCGAGCCGCAGGCCACCGAATAGGGATGCTCTAGGCGAGACGCTGCGCGAGGTCGCGCACGTACTCCTTGAGTTCCCCCGCCAGATCGTCTCGTCGCAACGCGAGCTCGATCACCGCGCGCAGGTAGTCCATCTTCTTGCCGACGTCGAGGATGGGACCGTCGTGGATGTACGCGTACGCCGACCGATCCTTCGCAAGCAGACGGATAGCGTCGGTCAACTGGATCTCGCCGCCGTAGCCCGATGACGTGCGATCGATTGCATCGAAGATGTCGGGCGTGAACAGATAGCGTCCTCGCGACGCCAGGTTCGAGGGCGCCTGTTCCTGCTGCGGTTTCTCGACCATGTCACGCAGCCGCTGAAACCCACCCGCCTCCTCTTCGACGTCGACCACCCCATAGGCCGAGATGTCCTCGAGCGGAACCTCTTGAACGGCTACGACGCTTGCCTGCTTGGCCTCGTAAACGGCCACCATGTTCGCGATCAGCGACTGCTCACCTTGAGCCGGGGCGGGCACTATCTCGTCGCCGACCATCACGACAAAGGGTTGGTCCCCGACGTGATCACGCGCGAACGAAACGGCGTGCCCGAAGCCGAGCGGCTCCTTTTGACGGACGAAATGAATGTTCGCCATCTCGCCGATCCTTCGTACCTCGGCGAGTGCCTCGTGCTTGCCGGCCTTCTCGAGGTGGTACTCGAGCTCGAGCGAGCGGTCGAAGTGATCCTCGACGACCGCCTTACCGCGACTCGTGATGATGAGGATGTCTTCGATGCCCTCGCGGACCGCTTCCTCCACCACGTACTGGATCCCGGGCTTGTCGACCACGGGGATCATTTCTTTCGGCTGCGATTTGGTCGCCGGCAGAAAACGCGTTCCGAGTCCTGCGGCGGGTATGACGGCCTTGCGGACTGCCATCCACGACCTCCGGTTGCGGGAAAGGGCTGGACGTCAGGGTACCGAAGGCGCGTCGCGCTCTTCTTAGGTCGCGAGCTTCAGATTCGGAGGCGTGGAGCCTCCTGCGATCCTTACTCGGTCGCGTCCTTCTTGCTTCGCCTGGTAGAGCGCGCGGTCCGCGGCTTCGACGAGGGCCTGATACGTGTCGCCGTGGTCGGGATACGCGGCGAGCCCGATCGACGTCGTGATCCGTATGGGTTCTTCACCCACCCCTGCAAACGCCTCGTTCCCGATCACCGCGCGGATCTTCTCCGCGGTCGTCACCGCCCCGGCGACGTCGGTCTCGGAAAGAAGACAGATGAACTCTTCGCCCCCGTAGCGAGCGAAGGTGTCGACTTCGCGCAGAACTGCACTTACCCGATGAGCGAACTCGATCAGGATCGCGTCCCCGCGCTGGTGGCCAAAGGTGTCGTTCACCTCTTTGAAGTGGTCGAGGTCGAGCATGAGGACACTGAAGGAACGGTTGAAACGCATGCTCGTGGCGAGGACCTGCCGGAACTGCATCTGGAGGTAGCGGCGGTTCCATACGCCGGTAAGGCCGTCGGTGATCGACAACCGGCGTGCTTCGTCGTGCAAGAGCACGTTCTCGATCGCGACGCCGCCTTGCTCGGCGAGGAAAAGAACCGTCTCGTAGTCCTCGCGCGTGAACGAGCGATCGGAATCGCGATAAAGGCCGATGACCCCGGTGATGCGGTCCTCGCTGTAGAGCGGGATCGCCAGCGCCACGGGATAGTCCGGCTCGGACGCACTGGGTCGAGGAGAGCTGCGGTCCGGCGCGACGACCACCGGGGTCCCCCGCTCCGCTACCAGCCCGATGATGCCCCTGCCCACCGGGGTCCTTCCGAGGTCTTTCGTGTCGGTTTGCGCGCCGATCACGGGATAGAGCTCGTCGCGGGTCGAAGTAAAGGTCCACAACACGCCGGCATCGGCCTCGACCGCATCGGTCGCCGTGTTGATCACCGAATCGAGGATCTGCCTCATGTCGTGCGTCGACCGGAGCGTCTCGCCGACGCGGCGCACCGCTCGCTGCAGCTGGTCGCGCGACGACGACAGCTCGGTGATCGTGTTCTTGAGGCGCGCGGTCATGTCGTTGAACGCCAGCGCCAGCTCGCCGACCTCGTCGCGCGACCGCACCGGGATCTGGTAGTCGAAGCGCCCTTGCGCGATGGCCGCGGCCCCCGCGGTGAGCTCGTCGAGGGGACGGGTGATCAAACGGGCGAGCGAATACGCGAGGGCTCCCGTCACGAGCAGCGCGAGCACGAGCAGGATGAGCTCGGACACGAGCACCTGGCGCGACAGATCGGCTATCGGATCGCGCGGCGTGAGGGCGACCACCGCCATGTCGCCGAACGGCAACCTCTGGGCGCGCGCCGATTCGGCCCCCAACACCTCGACGTCGAACGCTCGCCCGATCGAGTCGCCCAGCCCCGAGGGCGGTGGCGGCGGCTGCCGCTCGGTCGAGGCGATGACCTCCTGGTCGGCCACGATCGAGACCTCGACGTCCTCTTGGGCGGCGGACGCAAGGAGTCCTTCGTCCACCCAGAAGCCGCCGAGGACCTGGAACGTCTTATTCGACCCGTCGATCCGCACCTCGACCGGGCGCGACGTCACGAAACCCGTCGACGGGGCGTTCCCAAGCCTCGCGGCGACGATCTCGTCAAAGGTAGGAGTGTCGAAAGACCTCGTGAAATGGGCCTTGGTCGAGGCCGCTTCCACGATCCTGCCGCGCTCGTCGACCACGACGAGGAAGTCGATCCCGGAGCCGTTCCCGACCTTTTGCGACAGGAACGCTTCGAGGTCGTCCTCGCCCGTCAGGGCCTCGCCGAGATCCGCCTGCGGGACGAGCGCCTGCTCGACCAATCCGTCTATATAAGGAGCGCGTCCGTTGTAGGTCGCGAGAACCGTGTTGAGGGCCGGCTGGAGCGCGATCAGGGCCCGGTCCTTGACCTCGCCGACGACCACCTGGTGAACGACCACCGCCGCCGCGATCAGCGGAAGCATCACGATCAAGACGAAAAAGAGCGTCAGCTTGCGGCGAAGCGACATGGAAGTCGAGTCCCTGTTCGACCGTACTTTGGTGGTCCAGATACAACTGTAGACGAGTACCGGCGCAAACAGGCGCACCGGATGAGAAGATCACCGCATGCCAATCTACGAATACGCCTGCACGGCGTGCGGTGAGCGCACGGAGGCCAAGCAAGGTTTCGACGATCCACCGCTCGAAGAGTGCCCGCACTGCGGGGGCAAGCTCCGAAAGCTCTACTCGCCGGTGGGGATCGTCTTCAAGGGGTCCGGGTTCTACTCGACCGACACGAAGGGATCGAAGACGTCCGACAAGGGAGGCGACAAGAAGCCGGCCCAAGACTCCTCCAAGCCGGCCGAGAAGAAGCCGGACAAACCCGCGACGACGTCCGAGAAGTCCGCCTAGTGCGGGAGTTGACCTGATGGCCGAGGCCGAAGCCGGAGTATTCGGCGGCTCGGGCTTCTATTCGTTCCTCGAAGACGTCGAGGAAGTGCAGGTGAACACTCCGTACGGGACGCCTTCGGCCCCCGTCTCCATCGGGACGATCGCGGGCCGGCGGGTTGCGTTCCTCCCCCGCCACGGCGTCAAGCACCAGTTCCCGCCGCACAAGATCAACTACCGCGCCAACGTGTGGGCAATGAAAGAGCTCGGCGTGACTCGCATCATGGGTCCCTGCGCGGCCGGCTCGCTGAAGCAAGACGTCAAGCCGGGCGAATTCGTCATCTGCGACCAGCTCGTGGACAAGACGAGCGGGCGCGCCGACACCTTCTACGAGGGACCGGTTACGACGCACGTCTCGTTCGCCGACCCCTATTGTCCCGAGCTCCGCGCGGTTGCCATCGAGCAAGCGCGCAACAACGACATCCCGGTCCACGAGCGGGGAACCGTGGTGACCGTGCCCGGCCCCCGCTTCTCGACACGCGCCGAGTCGAAGTGGTTCCAAGACGCCGGCTGGGAGGTCATCAACATGACCCAGTACCCGGAGGCGTATCTCGCCCGCGAGCTCGAGATCTGCTACGTGAACATCTCGCTCATCACCGACTACGACGTGGGCGTGGCCGGCGAGTCCGAGCCGGTGAGCCACGAAGAAGTCGTGCGCGTGTTCACGGAGAACAACGACAAGCTGCGGACGCTGTTGTTCTCGGTCGTGCCGAACATCCCCAGCGAGCGAAGCTGTCCCTGCTCGACCGCCCTTCAGGGCGCGAGCATCGAGACCTAGAAAGTCTTCTCTTGCCTAGCGCGTGATCCTTATCGCCTGCCTGATCGTCTTGACCGAAGGCGAGTCCTGGCTGTGGAACGTTCCCCTGAAGATGTACCTGCCGGGCGTTCCGGGCGTCTTGACGATCGGCACGTTCCCAAGTGTGGACTTCGCAAAGATCGTGGCATCGAAGACCAGTGGCGGACACGTGAACTGGTTCGCAGGTATGTCGCCCTCGAGCTTGTAGCCCTTGCGGGGGCTGCCCTTTATCTCGAGGGGGATCGTCGTCACCGGCCTGAGGTCTACGACCCAGACAGCCTTGACCCCCCGGTCGGATTGCTCGTCGGTCCTGTCCTGTTCGTAGATGTCGCGCATCGGGAAGGTCGCGGGTGCGGTCCCCGGTCCGGCGTTCGCGCAGCCCGGGCCGGAGGCGATCTCGAGATCCGCGGTCCCGATCTTGTCGCCATCCTCGATCTGCTTGTCCTTGGGGAGCTTGAAGCCGGCCGGCACCTGCAGGACGACGTGGCCGAGCTCCTCCTCGCCCTGGTTCTGCTCGACGAAGATCGACAGCTCGGGGTTCTTGTTCACCTTGGCCGGCTTGAGTCCGAAGCGCATCTTGGGGCTGAAGTCCCCCGCCGACGCCGACGCGGCGAGGGCGAGCGGCAGCGCGAGAGATATGACGAGCACTTTCCGAATCGTTGTCATCGACGAACCTCCTCGGGTGAACGCTCCCGCCGAGCGTGCCGCAATGGGAGTTCGACCTGATCAACCAAAATCCTGCCCCGACGGAGCCCACCGTTATGCTGCCGCTCCGTGTCCATCCTCGAAGCGATCGTCCTCGGCGCGGTCCAAGGCCTGACTGAGTTCATTCCTATCTCGTCGTCCGGCCACCTCGTCATCGTGCCGGAGCTGGCGGGGTGGGGGCATCCGGGCCTCGCCTTCGACGTCCTGCTGCATGCGGCGTCCCTGCTGGCGTTGCTCGTGTATTTCTCGGGCGACCTCCTCGACCTCGGGCGCGGCATCGTGGGTGGAAGCCGGGGGTCGCGCAAGCTGCTGGGATTGCTCGCCCTCGGGACGGTCCCGGCTG
>JALZCA010000103.1 GCA_030863285.1 Actinomycetota bacterium
TCCGAGCCCCGAGGTCGCGGAGAGGCCCGCGGTCGCGGTCAAGGTCGAGAACAACCCCGTCGCCTATCCGTTGTCCGGCCTCGACGAGGCCGAGGTGGTCTTCGAGGAGCTCGTCGAGGGCGGCCTCACCCGATTCATGGCGATCTATCACTGCACCGACGCAGCGAAAGCGGGCCCCATCCGCAGCGCGCGGATGGTCGACCCCGCCATCATGAGCCCCTACACGCAGATTCTGGCGGCCGCCGGTGGTAACGACGCCGTCCGCCAGGCACTCGATGATGCGGGCGTCGTCCTCATCGACGAAGAAGGTTCGACCAATGGGGCCTACGAGCGGGTTCCGCGCGACGGTCTCCCCGCCGAACACACTCTTTACGGCGACGTCGCGCAGCTGCGCGAGGCCGGAGCCAAGGAATACGAGGACACGCCGACGGAGGACCTCTTCAAGTTCGGTGATCTCGAGGGGCGGGCGCGAGACGCGCGCTCGATCACTTTGAACTTCCCCAGCGTGACGGTGACCTACGAATGGGACGGTGACGGCTGGGCGCGCTCGGACAATGGCCAGCCGCACGAGACGGAGGACGGCGACCAGATAGTGGTCGACAACGTCATCATCGAGGAGCACACGATCAATAACTCCGAGATCCAGGACGTCACCGGCGCTCCCTCACCGGAGATCGAAGACGTTACCGGGTCCGGCCGAGCGATCCTGTTCCGCGATAAGAAAGCGATCGAGGGACGCTGGGTCCGCAAGTCGGAGAAGGAGCGGGTCGTTTTCGAGACCGACGAAGGCGACGAGATGGTGCTCGCCAAGGGGACCACATGGATCCATCTCCTCCCCGACAACAAGGGCGACGTCAAAGGTTCCTTCAGCTACGAGTAGCCACTCGGGCGAGGCGAGCAACGCCGCCTCAGAACCCGGATGGGGTCTTGTCCTTCCAGGGTCGAATCTGCTCGAGCTGTGACGACACCCTGATCAGCAGCGCCTCGCCCGCGGGGGGCCCGACCAGTTGCACCCCGATCGGCAGGCCGTCCTCGCTCCAGTAAAGCGGCAGTGAGACGGCCGGCTGCCCGGTGATGTTCGCCATCGGCGTGAACGGGATGAACATCCCCGCGCGGATGAGCTGAGCCCACGGGTCCGGGTCCTCCGACATCCAGCCGAGCGGCACCGGGGGCAGGGCAAGCGTCGGCGTGAGCAGGACGTCGATCTCCTCGAACTGACGAACCGCCTCCCGCGCGACGTCTTGCAGTGCCAAGCGGGCGTGGATGTACGCCATGCTCGAGGTCTGCTCCCCTGCCTCGGCCAACGCGCGGTTCACCGGCTCGACCGTCGCAATGTCCACGAAGCCGCGGTAGTACGCGGTCGAGGTCTGGACGATCTTGATGAAGTGCGAGGTCAGGTCCGGGTCGAGCCAGTCGAGGCCTACGGGGGTAACGACGTGACCGAGCGACTCCAGCAGTTCGGCCGCGTCCCGAGCGGCCGCCACGCAGGCGTCGTCGACGGGCACGCCCGTGGGTGCGTCCGTCAGCAGGCCGACCCTCAGCTTGCCGGGGTCCTCATCGACCTCCTCCGCGAAGGGCCGCTCCGGCTCGGGGGCCCAGTACGGGTCTCCGACCTCGTAACCCGACATGACGTCGAGCAGAGCGGCCGCATCCGCAACGGTGCGAGCTATGGGGCCCTCCGTGGAGAACCCGGCCCACGCCTCGCCGACGAACGGCGAATGAGAGATCCGCCCCCGCGTCGGCTTGATCCCGAACACCCCACAACAGGAGGCGGGGATCCGGACGGACCCCGCGCCGTCGGACCCGTGCGCCACGGGAGCGAGACCCGCGGCGACCGCGGCGGCCGCTCCCCCGCTCGATCCTCCCGTCGTGCGCGAGTGATCCCACGGGTTGTGGCAGGGACCGAGGAGCTCCGACTCCGTGGTCGGCATCGTCCCGAACTCGGATGCGTTGGTCTTACCGAGGATGACGAAGCCCGCCTCGCGGATGCGTCGGACGGTCGAGCCCTCGACCTCCGGGATGTGATCGGCGAACGACTTCGTGCCATGCGTCGAGCGGATCCCGACGACCTCGGTGAGGTCCTTTATCGGTATCGGGACTCCGTGAAACGGGGGAAGGGAGTCCGGGTCGCGGTCCTTCAGCGCTTTCTCACACGAACGCGCCGTCTCGAGGGCCTGGTCGTCGGCAATGGTCACGTACGTGTTTAGCCGGCGGTCGTGCTCGTCTATCCGCGACAAATAGAACTCCGTCGCCTCGACCGGCGAGACCTCGCGCCGTTTGATCATCGCGGCGAGGTCGCGTGCGGACACGAATGGATCCAGGGTCATGGTGTCTTCCTTTCCCCTCCGGGGCGCTAGATCACAGCTCCGGCACTACTTTTGTCAGCTCCTCGAGTGACTTGATGCGGGTTCCCGGATGACCGACGTAGCGCTCGAAGCGATCGATCAAGACCGTGTGCATCCCGACGCTCGACGCCGGCTCGACATCGAGACCCGGCGAATCGCCGACGTGGACGGAGGCGTGAGGATCGACGTCGGCCTCCTTCAACGCGAGGCGGTAGATCTCGGGGTCGGGCTTTTCGATGCCCACGAGTCCCGAGATGATCTTTGTCTCGAAGACGTCGCCGAGCTCGAGCTCGACGAGCATCTCGTCGAGCCAGCCTTCGAAGTTCGAGATGAGCCCGATGCGATAGCCGCCCTCGGCGAGGGACTCGATCGCCCCCGCCGCATCGTCGAACAACGCATACGAAGAGACGTCGGAGAACCTGTCGTAGAGGCGCCCGACCAGCGATTCATCTTCGGCCCCCAACTCGCTGAGAAAGCGCCGGTAGAGGTGGCTCCAGAAGCGCCGTGAGTCTTCGGGAGCGAGAGACGGCTTGTCGACGCCCGTGTCCTCGGCGAGGTCGACCAGATGCGGGGCGAGTCGCTGCTGGACCTTCTCGACGTCGGCAGCCGAGATGTCGATATCGGCCTCCGAACAGACCTGCGCGAACAACTCGGGGAACGACGGGTGGGGATGGATCAAGGTCTCGCCCGCGTCGAAGAAGACGATCTCGATGCTCACTTCGCGGCTACTCGCAAGCGCTCTAGTTCAGCCCACACCCGGTCGGCTTCTTTCGTCAGAGTCTCGATGTCACCGTCGTTGCGCACGACGATGTCGGCCAACGACTCCAACTCTTGTTGATCGAGCTGGGATGACATGCGCGCATCGATGTCCCTCAACGACATCCCGCGGCGAACCAACCGCTGGCGGCGGACCTCGGCTTCTGCCACGACCGCGATCAGGACGTCCATGTTCTTGTGCAGTCCCGTCTCGACGATGATCGCCGCATCGAGGATCACGACGGTGTCGGTATTGCGCAAGCGATCGAGATCGTCGGCAATGCGCGAGAAGATCGCCGGGTGAGTGATCGCATTGAGCGCGGCAAGCTTGTGGCGATTGTTGAAGACGATCTCAGCCAACCGCTTGCGATCGATCTCCATCGAAGCCGGGACGAGGATCTCGTCACCGAACTGGTCGACGACCGAGTGCCAGGCGGGCTCGTCGGGCTTCAGGATGTCGCGCCCGATGAGATCGGCGTCGATCACCTGCGCGCCGCGTTCCGCGAGCAATGCGACAAAGGTCGATTTCCCGGCGCCGATCCCGCCGGTGACACCCGCGAACAGCATCAGGTTGGCTGCTGGCTAAGCCTGGCCGCGCTCGCGCTTTAGGTCTTGGACGATCGACTCGATGGAATCGTCGCCCGACGCGGCCGGAGGCGCTTCTTCCGCATCGCCGTCGCCCTCGTCCTCGTCCTCGCTGGTCCCCTCCGAGGTGCCCTCGGACGTGTCCTCTTCTGCGTCGCCCTCGTCCGCGCTCTTGGGCTCGGCGTCCTCCGGCTCGACCGCGATGTCGGCGTCGGCGTCGGTGGCGCTCTCGGCAGTGCCGTCACCCTCGAGCGCGATCTCCGGCTCGGGTGCTGCGGCGTCCGCAGCGGGAGCCTCGGTCTCGGCATCTCCCGCGGCCGCCCGAGCTGCCTGTTTGCGCGACAGGCTGATGCGCCGGCGATCGAGGTCGATGTCGATGATCTTCACGGGGATGCGATCGTGCACGCGCACCTCGTCCTCCGCGCGCTCGACGTGGTGGTCGGCGAGCTCGGAGATGTGAACGAGGCCCTCGATCGCCTCGTCCAACTCGACGAAGGCGCCGAACGGAACGAGCTTCGTGACCCGGCCCTCGATGACGTCGCCGATCTCGTGCTGGCGCGCGAACTGGCGCCACGGATCCTCCTGCGTGGCTTTGAGTGAAAGCGACACGCGCTCGCGCTCGAGATCGACGTCGAGAACTTCGACGTTGACTTCCTGACCGACCTCGACGACCTCGCTGGGGTGATCGACGTGCTTCCACGAGAGCTCGGAAACGTGTACCAGGCCGTCGACCCCGCCGAGATCGACGAAGGCTCCGAAGTTGACGATTGAGGACACCGTGCCCGTGCGCACCTCGCCCTTGTCGAGCGAAGTGAGGAACTCGTGGCGCTGCTCGGCTTGGGACTCCTCGAGGAACTTGCGGCGCGAGAGGACGACGTTGTTGCGGTTGCGATCGAGCTCGATGATGCGGCACTCGAGACGCTTGCCGACGTAGGGCTGGAGGTCGCGCACGCGCCGCATCTCGACGAGCGACGCGGGAAGGAAGCCGCGCAAGCCGATGTCGAGGATGAGACCGCCCTTGACGACCTCGATGACCGGGCCCTCGACGGTGCCGTCGCGGTTCTTGATCTCCTCGATGTTGCCCCAGGCGCGCTCGTACTGGGCTCGCTTCTTCGACAGGATCAGACGCCCGTCCGCGTCTTCCTTCTGGAGCACGAGAGCCTCGATCTCGTCGCCGATCGAGACGACCTCGCCGGGATCGACGTCGTTGCGGATGGAGAGCTCGCGCAGCGGGATGACGCCCTCGGACTTGTAGCCGATATCGAGCAGGACCTCGTCCTTGTCGATCTTGACGATGTGGCCGCTGACGAGGTCGCCGTCGCCGAAGGGGCGGATGGTCTCCTCGATCGCCGCCATGAGGGCCTCGGGAGTGTCGCCGACGTCGTTCTCGACGATCGTCCCGCCGGCGTAGGAGCTGCCGGAGGTCGACGGAGCGGTCCGGGTGATCACACCGCCGCTGCCGTCGGGCAGGGTCTGCTCTTGCGAGGCGGAGGCCTCGGCCGAGGCTTGAGCAGCCTCGTCTTGCGTCTGACTCATCGGCTCACGATTTCCTTCCTTACATGGAGCAGCCCCCATGTCTTGGGGGCCGGGAAAGTATACGGGGGCGCGCCGTGAGGGCACAAACGCGCAAGCTCGCACCTCTCGGGGCCGAAGGTGGCGTCCCCTCGCTCCCAGCAGGATCGGCGCCCGGACGCGCAAGCGGGCGGCCCCCACCCGGGACCGCCCGCCGCAAGTCGCAACTACTACGTCAGTCGGAGAGAATGTCGACGAGCCTGCCGACGTCTTGCTCGTCGATGTTGTTTGCTACGTCGGCCTGGCTGACGATCCCGACGAGATCATGACCGTCGATCACCGGGAGGCGTCTCACCTTGTACTCGGCCATCGTGCTCAACAGCTCGTCGATGCCGTCGTCCGCGCCGATCGTGACCGGCTTGCCCTGACCCAGCTCGCCTGCAGTCGTCGTGTTCGGGTCTTTGCCCTCGGCGAGCACCTTCACGACGATGTCCCGGTCGGTAAGCATGCCCTTGAGGCGATTGTCTTCGCCGCAAATCGGCATCGCACCGACGTTCAGCTTCTGAAGCTTCTTTGCAGCATCGAGAATGGTTTCTTTTTCGCCCACGCATTCGGGCGAGCCCGTCATGATGTCGCGCGCCTTCTTCGCCATTTCGACTCCTTTATTGAATCGACGGAACCGACGCCGAATCAGTTACCCACAAAGACGCTGGGGAAACAGCGGTCCCTTGTGCTACGGTTTTGCCCGGTTGTTCGACGGAGGTAGTCCTCGGCACGAAAACTGCCAGCCTCCGAAGGCAGAAAGGAAGTAGTTGTGGCAGAAGGCACCGTCAAGTGGTTCAGCAACGACAAGGGATATGGCTTCATCTCCCAGCCGGATGGAGAGGACGTCTTCGTCCACTTCTCGGCGATCCAGACCGAGGGCTACAAGTCCCTGGAAGAGGGGCAGTCGGTTCAGTTCGAGGTGACGCAAGGCCCCAAGGGCAAGCAGGCTTCGAACGTACGACCGCTGTAGCAGTAACTTCGACGCAGTGAACAAGCGGCCCCCTCGGGGGCCGCTTTCTTTTTGTTAGGACTTTGCTTCGGCCCAGGTGCGGCCGGACGACAGGTCCACGTCGAGCGGCACCTTCATCTCGGCCACGCTCGTCATCTCGCGGCGGACCAGCTCGGAGGCCGCGTCGAGCTCCTCGTCGGGCACCTCGAAGACGAGCTCGTCGTGCACGGTAAGGATCATCTTGGAGACCAGTCCCTCCTGCTCGAGGGCCGCGTCGACGTTGATCATCGCCAGCTTCATGATGTCGGCGGCCGAGCCCTGGATGGGAGCGTTGAGCGCCTGTCTTTCGCCGATCGACCGCACGCGCGGGTTGCCGCTGCCCAACTCCGGAAGGTAGCGGCGTCGGCCGAACATCGTCGTGGTGAAACCATCGGCGTACGCCTGCGTGACGATGTCGTTGAGGAACTCGGACACCCCCGAGAACTGTTCGAAGTACGCGTCGATGACCTCCTGCGCCTCCGACACGGGAACGTTGAGACGCTCGGCCAAGCCGGGAGCGCCCATCCCGTAGGACAACCCGTAGTTCACCATCTTGGCGACCGAGCGATGACGCGTTTCGAGCTTTTTCGGCGCGAGTCCGTAGATGCGCGCCGCGGTCGCGGTGTGGATGTCCTCGTCGTTCTCGAATACCGACAGAAGGATGGGGTCTTCGGATAGGTGCGCCATGACCCGCAACTCGATCTGCGAGTAGTCGGCAGACACGAGTAAATGTCCCTCCTCAGCGATGAACGCGCGCCGGATCTGTTTGCCGAGGTCGGTGCGGACCGGGATGTTCTGCAGGTTTGGGTTCGTGCTCGACAACCGTCCGGTCGCCGCGGCGGTCTGGTCGTAGGTCGTGTGCACGCGGCCGTCTTCGGGGTCGACGAGTGGAGGCAGCGCATCCACGTAGGTGTTCTTGAGCTTCGCCAGCTCGCGGTACTCGAGCAGCTTTCCGACGAAGGGATGCTGGCCCACGAGTTGCTGCAACGCGCGCGCGTCGGTGGACAGGCCCGTCTTCGTGCGTCTCGTCGTCTTGAGTCCGAGCTTGTCGTAGAGAAGGATCCGTAGTTGCTGCGGCGACCCGAGGTTGATGCGTTCCCCCGCGAGGTCGTAGCACTCCGTCTCGAGCTCCGCGATCCGCTTGTCGAGGTCGCGCGCCATCTCGCCGAGATAGTCGAGGTCCACCTTGACCCCGACGCGCTCGGTGCGCGCGAGGACCTCGACCATCGGGTGTTCGATCGTCTCGTAGAGCTCGGACATTCCCAGACGCGCTAGCTCGGGCTCGAGAGCCGCCGCGATCTCGGCTATCGCAAGCGTGCGCAGGCCGGCGTCCTCGACCTCGCCCTCGTCGGGAGCGCCGCCCGTGAGGTCCAGCGCCGCCTGCCCGCCCTCCTCGTCGCGCTCGACCGGCGCCGCGGACTTGAGCTCGCGCCCGGTGTACTTGCGTGCCAGCTCGTCGAGTGGATAACCGGGTGCACCGGGGTCGAGGAGATAGGCGGCGATCTGCGTGTCGAGTCGCAGCCCGGCGAGGTCGATGCCGGCGGCGACCAGCGAGAGGATCACCTTGCGTGCGCCGTGAGCGAGCTTGGTGATGCCGTCGTCTTCCAGCAGTGGGGCGAGGTGGGTACGTATCTCGCCGTGTGTGAACCCGTTGGGTCCGACGGGCACGTAGGCGACCCGTCCCTGCCCCCAGGAGAACCCGATCGATCGGGGCGCCCCGCGGGCCGACGTCGCCACGACGTCGATAGCGAAGTCGCGCGCCCTTCGCAGGTCGGCGACTAGCTCGTCCAAGTCGGCAAGCGAGGCCACCACGCGCAGGTCGAGCTCGAACGGGTCGCCCTCCCCCTCGGCCGCTTCGGGTAGGTCCGAGAGCAACCGTTCGAGCAGGGTGCGGAACTCGAGCGAGATGAACAGCTCGCGCACCTCGTCGAGGTCCCAGGTGTCCATCTTGAGGTCGTCGAGACCGACGTGTTCCAGCGGTACCGCTGCGAG
>JALZCA010000121.1 GCA_030863285.1 Actinomycetota bacterium
GACACCGCGCTGAAGCAGGACTCGCGCGGACTGAACGAGGGAGCCGGACTCTTCAGCTAAAGAGAAGAGGCGGGCTTGCGCCCCAGCCTCAGTCGTCCTAGCTCCTCTAGTTCAAGGGGACCCGGCAGATGTAGCCGTACTTCTTCGACGGCGTCGACACGAGCGAGGCGGTCTGGTTCAACCACTGCGGGAGGATCGGCGCCTCGACCGGATCGGTGTTGGCCGGCTTCTTCCTCGGGAGGTCGACCCTCAGGATGTCGATCCCGCGAACGGCGTCGTTCGTATAGATGAGGTTCGTGTCGCGCCCGGTCACGTGGCCCTTGTTGTCTCGCTGCGGAACCCAGTAGGCGTGCCACGTCTCGGTTGCGCCCGTAAAGAAATACCCGACTTGCTTGATGTTGCGCGGGTTGCGGACGTCGAGGATGCGGGTCCCCTGCTGGTACCAGCCCTGGGCTACGAACCCGGCATCGTGATAGGTGAAGTAGTGAGCGGAACAAAAAGCCCCCGCAACCGTGCGCTGGCCCGAGTTGAGGATCTCGGTGTTCCACGTGTCGAGCGGCTTCATCCGCCCGCCGTTGGGAACGAGGTTGGGGTTGTGCTTCAGGGTCTTCTTATGACTCAGGTACGGGACGTGCCAGGTCGAGAACGTTCCCTCGCCTGCGCCGCCGCCGCAGATGGGGTTGTCGTAGTCCTCTTCAGTGACGAGTAAGACGTTTCCGTTGCGCAGGGTCGGCTTCGCGCTGGCCTTGAAACGCCGGGCCTCGGGACGGTACGAGTTGTGCATGATGAAGTCGTTGTAGGGGGTCGACGAGCCCTTGATGTTCGTCGACGCGAGTGCCTTGGGGCGCAGAGGGTCGCTGACGTCGTAGGCCGCTGCCCCCGCGGATCCCGTCGACCACAAAATCCCCTTGTCGTCGGAGTCCCACTGGTGGCCCTCGCCGGCGAGGTTCTTCAGCGCCTTGACTTGCTTCGGCTTGTCGAGGTCTCTGAGGTCGATCACGTGGAAGGTGCCGTTGTCGTACGCGCCGGAGGTGTAGGCGTAGCGGCAAGCCTTGTTCACGCACTGGATGGTGTGGACGCTCGAGTCCGTCTCGAGACGCCCCCGGACCGTGGGCATCGAGGGATCCGTCACGTCCACAACGATGACCTCGTAGCCGCCTGCGTTCGGGGCGCCCGGCTTTGTGGGCGTTGCGCCGTAGAGGTCGAGTCCGACGAGGACGAACTTGGTCCCGTCCTTGCGCTGCCCGAGCCGTTCTCCGATCGCCATGGCTTCGTTCTCGAAGTGGGGGAGGGGTAGTGCGCCGGTCAACACCGGAAGCTCCGGGTCCGAGATGTCGTAGACGCTGATCCCATTCAGAGTGTTCACGTACATGAGTGGCTTGTCGCTCGCGAATGCGGTCGAGATCGCCGAGACGTCCGGGATCGTCCCGACGAGCTCGATGTTGTCGCTCGCGACAACGGGGACGGGGACGCTTCCGGCGGTGGGCGCCCAGGCGGCCACGGGCAACGCGGCCACGAGGGCTATGAGGAATCGGCGCATGCTCGTGAAGCTCCTTTTCGTCGGTTCGATCGCTTTTGCGCGTGCTTGCTGTCGATCGGTGAGTGGCGTGCGTGGTCTGCGTCACCGTGCGATGTGATGACCGAGGGGTTCGGCGCCCGCGCCTCGGTTTCCTGCGTCGCCGTGGCCACAGGTCTCTGCGCTGCGGGACCTAGAGGACGGACGGGTCGTAAGCGAAAGGTCTGGTGTCGGCGACCGCCGCGTCTATGCTCGCTGGCGCCAGAGAAAAAACTTGATTTATTTCCCGCAATCCTGTGGGAATTCCTGGATTCGTGATGTATAACCGTGGCTACAGCGCGGGTGAGTTTCCGGCGGCGCCCCGGCGGGGGGCGGCGGCGATCGTCTCGAACGGTCGTGGCGGGTAAGGAAACGATCCCAAAGCAGTGGCGGATCCGTTGCGGGGGCTTAGGTGCCGAGCAGCAGGTTGGCGGGCCGAAGGAGCGCTTGATCCGAGCGCAGGGGCCAGTCCGTTACCGGCTGGTGGTGGTGAGGAGGAAGTAGTTGAAGGCCGATCTTTCGCCCGAAGTCATAGTGCTGCCCGGAACTTCGCCGGAGCCCATTTCCGTGCGTCTTCCGGAGACTCCGGTCGCGCCGTCGCCCCGTGTCGAGCCCGAAACAGCCATCCGGTCCGTGGTGATGGTGTGCTCGACGGGCGGGCACCTCACGCAGCTGCACAGCCTGCGCAAGTGGTGGGAGCACAAGCAGCGCCTGTGGGTCACCTTCGACAAGGAGGACGCTCGCTCGCTGCTCGAGCGGGAAAGGGTCGTGTGGGCCCACCACCCCACGACGCGTAACGTCGCGAACGCGGCGCGTAACCTGCGCCTTGCCGGTCGCGTCCTTCGCAGCCATCGGCCGGACCTCGTGTTGTCGGACGGCGCCGGAGTGGCGTTTCCGTTTTTCGTCGCTGCGAAGGCGCTCGGCATCAAGACCGCGTACATCGAGGTGTGCGACCGCATCGACTCGGCCACCGTCACCGGCCGCCTTTGCTACCCCTTGACCGATCACTTCTTCTTGCAACACGAAGACCAGAAGCGCTTCTATCCTCGCGGGGTCTTGATCGGTTCTCTCCTGTAGGCCGCGATGGAGTCTCGTAAGAAACCGCTGATCTTCGTAACGGTCGGCACCGACCACCACCCCTTCGACCGTCTCGTCAGGTGGACGGAGTCCTGGCTCGAGAAGCGCAATCACGCCGCGGACGTGTTCATCCAGTCGGGGACCTCCGCGCCGCCGAAGCTCGCCCGCTGGAGCGAGTACGTAGGGCGCGAGGAGATGAAGAACCTCGTTCGCGAGGCGACGGCGATCGTGTGCCACGGGGGGCCCGGATCGATTCAGGACGCGCGCTCGAACGGCTTCATCCCGCTGGTCGTGCCCCGCGAGTCGCATCTCGGAGAGCACGTCGACGACCATCAGGTCGCCTTCACCGGGAGGATCGAGGCCGAGGGAGAGATCAAGGTCGCCCGTTCGGAGGAGGCCTTCGGACGCCTGTTGGACCAGATGATCGCCAACGTCGACCAGTTCCGTACGAGGGGGCCCTACGTCTCGGAGCAGGAGCTGGCGGTGGCTCGTTTCGAGAGGATCATCGAGGTTGCCGCCCGCAACTCGAACGGGCGCGCCGACTCGGCGGGCGCCACGAAGGTGCTGTTCGTTGCGGGGGTGGGCCGGAGTGGGACCACGCTGCTCGACCAGATCCTCGGACAGTTCAACGGCTTCGTCAGCGTCGGCGAGCTCGTTCACATGTGGCTGCGGGGCCTCGCGGAGAACGACCTGTGCTCGTGCGGCGAGTCCTTCCACGACTGCGCGTTCTGGAGGGACATCGGCGCCTACGCGTTCGGCGGCTGGGCATCGGTGGACGCCGCACAGATCCTCGATCTGCAGCAGCGGGTCGACCGGCACCGCTACCTGCCCTTGCTCTTGCAACCGAAGCTATGGCCTCGCTATCGCCGCGACCACGAGCGCTTCGCGCAAATCCTCAGCGACACCTACCAGACGATCCGCCGCGTGACCGGGGCGCGGTTCATCGTGGATTCGTCGAAGTACGTCTCCTACGCGTATCTTTTGAGGCGAGTTCCCGCCATCGACCTTCGCGTCGTCCATCTCGTGCGCGAGAGTCATGGCGTCGTGTACTCGTGGACGAAGAAGGTCCGCCGTCCGGAGGTCAGCGCGGACAATGCATACATGCCGACTTACCACCCGGCGCGCATGTCGATGAGGTGGACGGGTTACAACATCGCCTACGAGGCGCTTCCTCGCTTGGGCGTCCCGACGTTGCGCGTGAGGTACGAGTCCCTCGTCGAGCGGCCCCGCGCAGAGATCGAGCGCATCATGGACTTCATCGGCGAGGAGATCGATCCGGCCGAATACGATTTCATCAACGACAACCGCGTCTCGTTGAAGACGACGCATAGCTGCTCGGGCAATCCCATGCGCTTCGGGCGACGCGACATGAACCTCCAGGTCGACGCCGAGTGGCGTGAGAAGATGTCAACGCGCCATCGGGCGATGGTCTCGATGCTCACTGCCCCCCTGCTGCGCAAGTACAACTACAAGTAGATGCAGACGCACCCACGCGTGTCCGTGATCATCCCAACGCGGGATCGCCCGGCCCTCTTGCGGCGCGCGATCGAGCGCGTCGCCGAGCAGGACTTCGACGGCGATCTGGAATGCATAGTCGTCTTCGATCAGACGGAGCCGGATCTGCCGGCGGTCAACATACCCGGCGGCATGGAACTACGCGCGGTTACCAACGAGCGTTCGCCGGGCCTTGCCGGGGCGCGCAACTCGGGGGTCGAATCGGCACGCGGCGAGTTCGTCGCTTTCTGCGACGACGACGACGAATGGCTTCCGGGCAAGCTCGCGCGCCAGCTGGACGTCGCTGCAGGTGAGGGCCAGAAGACCGTGATCGCCACCGGCATCGAGGTGCGCTACGGCGAGAAGTCGTTCGAACGTCTCTCGCCTGCCGACACCGTCACCTTCGCGGAGTTGCTCCAATCGAGACGCACCGACGTGCACCCCTCGACGTTTCTGGTCAGGCGGAGCGCCATTCTCGAAGACATCGGCTTCGTCGATGAGAAGCTGCCGGGCAGTTACGCGGAGGACTACGAGTGGCTACTCAGAGCTGCCCGGATCACGCCGATCCGCGTGCTGAAGGAACCGCTCGTGAGAGTCCATTGGCACAAGTCGTCCTATTTCTCCGAGCGCTGGCAGACGATCGCCTCCGCTCTCGTCTACTTGTTGGAGCAGTACCCTGAATTCAATGCGAACCAGCGCGGGCTCGCCCGCATCACAGGTCAGATCGCCTTCGCGCACGGGGCCGCGGGCAACCGCGCCGAGGCGCGTCGCTGGGCGCGCCGCACGCTGTCGGCAAACTGGCGACAGCCGCGTGCATATCTGGGGTACGCGGTGAGCCTGGGACTTCCGGCCAGCTTCCTCCTCCGGCTCGCGCACATGGCCGGGAGGGGCATCTAACCGGTCCCATGGCTCGAGCCGTCGCCGCGCCGCGCGGCCTCGTCCAGAGGCGGCGAGCCTTCGGCCTCCCGCTGGTCGCGCTACTGGGCGGCTTCGCGCTATGGTGGGCTCTCGGGCTGGGCGGGTTCATATGGCCGATCCTGGCCGTCCCGATGTTGGGCTCGTTGCTCGTGATGGATCGCGTCCGCTTGCCGCGCGGGTTCGGTCTCTACGCCCTGTTCTTGTTCTGGGTGCTGATGTCGGCCACGCAGCTCGAGGGAGAGACGTCGCGGATGATCGTGTTCGCGTACCGCTTCTCGCTCTACGTCGCTGCGGGCGTCACGTTTCTCTATGTCTACAACGCCAGTTCCGAGCTCCTTCCCGCGCGCCGTGTGACGAAGGCGCTCGTGGCCCTGTGGACGCTCATCGTCGCCGGCGGCTTCCTCGGCATGCTGCTGGGAGGGTTCTCGATGCACAGCTTCACCGAGCAACTGATGCCGGGCTCGTTCCTGGGCGACAAGTGGGTCCACGACATGGTGCACATCGAGTTCGCCGAGGGAGTCGGTTTGCGACCGAACGCTCCCTTTACCTACACGAACGAATGGGGTGCCAACTTCGCATTGCTGGCTCCGTTCGCATTCTTCGCGATGGGTGCGTGGAAGCAACGGCCGGGGATCGGCTGGCCCATCCTCGTGGCGTTGTCGTTCATCCCGCTGTTGTTGTCGACCAACCGCGGAGCCTGGATCTCTCTGGGTGGCGGGATCCTCTACGTGACGGTCGCCCTCGTGGTGCGGGGGCGCGCCCGCGCGCTCGCCGGTCTGGTGCTGTTGATCGGCGTCGTTCTTGGGCTGGTGATTGCGACACCGTTGGGGACCACGCTCGAGAACGCTCTTGCCCAGCGGGAGTCGACCGAGAGCCGGTTCAACATCTACGAGCAGACGGGGGCCGCGGTCTTGGATTCGCCCCTTTTCGGATTCGGCGCCCCCCGGCCGAACCCGGACCCCAGCCAGCCTCCGCTCGGCACGCACGGACAGCTCTGGATGGTGACTTTCTCGCACGGCATCCCGGGCGGCCTGCTGTACATCACGTTCCTGCTGTCCTTGTTCTTCCAGACCCGCCGGTCTCGGTCTCGCTTGCAGTTCTTCTGCCACATGGCGATCGTCATCGCGATCATCCAGCTCCCCTTCTACGCCGCCCTGCCGGGGCAGATCTTCGTGGTGATGATCGCGGCCGGTCTGGCGTTGCGAGAGCGCGACGCCGGCCTTCTCGAACCGCGTGAAGAACCCCCGTTCAGGCAACTCGCTCTCGAGCGGGAACCCATATCTGCGCCGCGCGGCTGATGCATCGTCCCGCTGCAGAAGCTCCCCAGGACCCCGTCGGCTCCGCGGTCCACCGCGTGGCGCGCGGGGGCGCGGTAGGGCTTGCCGGGATCGTCGCGGGGGCCCTGCTCAACCTCGTCCTCGTCTACGTGGTCACGCAAGGTCTCGGCGACGAAGGGGCCGGCATCTTCTTCGAGTCGATCGCGTTGTTCAGC
>JALZCA010000122.1 GCA_030863285.1 Actinomycetota bacterium
GGGACGGATCCGTTGCCGTCGGCCGTCGCGTCCTTCTTCGTTCGCTTGAAGCGCGCCAGCGGGCTGTGCTTCTCGCCCTTGCCGTGGCCCTCGGGATGCAGGGAGAACTTCTCGCCCCGCAGCCAGCGCGTGATGGGGGAGATCTGCTCGGCGATGCCTCCCTGGAACTGCACCATCGTCAGGACGGCGAGCAAGGCACCCAACACCAGCGAGACCTCGCCGATCTCGTCGGCCGACCGGTCCATCAGGCCGGTCAGGAACCCTTCGATGGGCTTCCAGTGGATGATCGTGTCAAACAGCGCAAAGAAGGCCGAGCCAATGACGACACCGGTGCGATTCCCGAGCCCACCGACAACGACCATCAGCACCCACAGCAAAGCGGTCTGGAACTGGAAGTCGTTCGCCGACACGGCCTCGAGGCGGAACGCAAGGAGACTCCCGGCGAGTCCCGCGAAGACGCCCGAAAGAACGAACGCCATGATCTTGTACATCGTCACGTTGATCCCGTACGACGCGGCGACGGACTCCGAGTGCTTCACCGACAGGATCGCCCGCCCCGCCTTCGACTTCAGCAACCGCCAGTCGATGAACAGGACCACCGCAAGGATCGCGAAGCACAGATAAGCGAAGGCTTTGTCGCTGACGAACCCTGCGGGGCGCGGCGCCGGCATCCCGGCACCCCCGCGCGTGAGAGCCGGGATCTCGAAGATCGCTTGCTCCGCCATGAACCCGTAGGCGAGCGTGATGAGAGCCAGGTAGAGACCCTTGATTCGCAGCGCGACGAGGCCGAGCAGGCCCGCGGCGAGCGCGCCGCTCAGGATGGCGAGCAATGTCGCGGTCGTGAACGTGCCGATGGGGCAAGTCTCTCCACAGCCCGCCTGCTCGGTCGCGTAGTACGCGGCGACGAACGCTCCGATCCCGATGAACCCGTGGTGGCCGAGCGAGACCTGCCCCACGTAGCCGAGCACGATGTTCAGCGAGATACCGATGATCGCCCACACCGCCGCAAGCGCGATCCGATCTGCGATGTAACCGGGAGCGGACGATGTCGCATAGAGCACCCCGCCGAAGATCGCGACGAGGACGATTATGCGGGCGGTCCAACCGACCTTACCGGGAGACCACGCCCCATCCCTACGGTCGTCCTTTTGCGCCGCGGGGGCGGTTGCGGCTTCGGCTTGCGCGCTCATGTCTCGGTCCCCAACAGGCCTTGCGGGCGGGCAAGGAGCACGACCAACAGGACGACGACGAGCGCGATGTATGTGGCCCCGGGCACGACGCTGGACCACGGCTGCAGCCCCAGGTAAAACGAGTCGGCGGCCCACTGGGCGAGTCCGCCGATCACGCCGACGACGATGCCGCCGACGAAGGCCCCGGGCAGGCTCGTCATCCCACCGATAACCGCAGCGGCGAACGCAGGGATCAACATGTTCCTGGTGATCGAGCCGGGCTCCAAGGAAGAGAGCGGCGCGTAGAGGATCCCGGCGACCGCCCCGAAGAAGGCAGCCGATCCCCAGATGAAACGGGACATCCGCTCCACGCCGATGCCGACCACGCGCGTCGCAAGAGCGTCCTGTGAAGTAGCCAAGACCGCCAGACCGAGATTGGTGCGGGAGAAGAACAGCCCCAGCCCTAGGGCCATGAGAAGCAGCACTCCGATGATGATGATGCGTTGCGGCTCGAGGAAGTAATTGAAGAGCTCAGGGCCGACGGGATTGCCCTTCTTGTCGACCGTCTGGATGAGCGGCTGGAGCGTCTTGGGCTCGGGGCGGAACAACAACAATTCGATTCCGATGGCGAGTAACGTGAAGGCGATCGTCGCCACGAGCGTGTTGACCTTCGGCGCGTTGAGGAGGGGCCGCACGATGATGCGCTCCATGACGAGCCCGATGATGATCGTCCCCACGATCGCAATCGCTATTGCGGCTCCGTAGGGGAGGTCGACTTCGAAGCCGAAGATCGAGTTCACCTGCTCGAGCATGACGAACGTGATGAACGCCCCGAGCGTCCCGAACTCACCCTGCGCGAAGTTGAAGACGCGCGCGCCCTTGTAGACGATGACGATGCCGACGGCGATGAGCCCGTAGGCCGCGCCGCTCCCGATACCGATGACGATCGCTGCGCTCGGACCGAGCGGGTCGTCTCCAGTAAACAGGAGGATGAGCCCGACGATCGCCGCGATCAAGCCGGATACGACTGCAGTCCTCATGTCGGAGTGAGGCTACCTTGCTTGTATAGCTTCCGTCTTCAGGTTAGAAGCTTTGGAAGCCGTTCGTGATCGTGTGCCAGCGGTTGTCGGAACACCTCGCCTCGTTCACCACGACCGTGTTCGCTCCGAAGCGATCGGTGGGCGAGAAGGCGAGCGCCGGGAAGATCTTCGGATTGACCCGGGCGCGTTCCGCAAACCAGATAAAGCGCTCCCGCGTGAGGTTGCGGCCCGGCAGCGACATCAGCTGCGCGCCGACCTTCGAGAACGCCCAGGACAGCCACATGAAGTCGTCTCCACCGTTCTCTTCGGGGTGGAACTTCTGCACGGCCTTGGCGAAGTTCGGGACGTATCTCTTCGAGTCGACCCACGCGGGGAACGGCGAGAAGAACTCGGCCCCGTTGATCGTCCCGCTCCGGCAGCCGACGCTCGCGACGGTGTCGAAGGTCATCGTGATGCCCACGCCGGTCCACTGCGGGCTGTACGCCTGGTTCTTGGCCGCGATGAGCACCCTGAGGAACCAGGCGGGCGACGTCAGCACGAAGACGTTGTCGACGCCCTTCGCCTTCATCTGCTGGACCGCCTGGATGGCCTGCTGGTCGCCCGATCCCTTGGAGTAGGCGCCGTCGTACACGACGGGCGCGCCGACCGAGTTCATGCCCGAGACCCACGCATCGTGGGCGTCCTGGAACGACGGCGTGTTGAACCACAGGATGCCGTTTTGCTCGCCCTTGGCGCCCATGGTCGAAGCCATGTAGCGAGCCAGCATCGGGCCCTGGTCGGGGTAGGTCATCGTCGTGGCGAAGTAGGTGCGCAGCCCGGTGAGCCCGGCCTCGGTGACGCCGGCCGAGAGGTACGGGACGCCGACGGTCTCCGCGTAACGGGCGCAGGCGGCGATCTGGTCCGTGCCCGCGGCGCCGCTCAGCAAGAAGACCTTGTCCTTCTCGACCATCTCCTTGCACACCGCGACCGCGGTGGAGGGGTTGTACTGGTCGTTCTTGAGGACGACCGACACCGTGCGTCCGCTGACGACCTTGCCGTGGTAGCGGAAGTAGAGGTCCTTGCCCTTGGAGACCGAGTCGGAGGGGACCGGGGCCGCTCCGGTCAAAGGAGCGTGGAAGCCGATCTTGATCGTGTCACCCGAGACGCCCGTCTTGACGCCGCCGCTAGGGGCACCCGCCGGGTCGTCGCCGCCGCCCCCGTCGTCGGGGGTGTCGCCGTTCTCGCCGGGCGTGTAGGTCCCATCGGTGCCCGCGGTGCCGTCCGTCCCCGCGGTTCCCGAGGTCCCGGAGCCGGTGCCGGTCGTGGTCGAGCCGGCCGCGCCGGAGGCCGTGCCGGACCCCACGGGCTGCCCGTCGGCGCCGATCACCTGTCCCGTGTTCGGGTCGATGTAAGCACCCTCGCCCGCGGCCGCCAGCAGTCTCTGCTGCTCCTCGGCGACCCATGGCTTCTGGCCGCACGCCGAGCCAAACACCAACAG
>JALZCA010000133.1 GCA_030863285.1 Actinomycetota bacterium
GGCGAGTACAACTCGCAGACCGTGTTCCCGAACCCCGAGGCGCTCGACCTACCGCAGACCGACGAGACGTTGCAGAATTTCTCCCGTACCGCGTGCACGCCCAATCCGGAGACCGGGGAGCTGGACCTCTTCACCGCGCTCGTCTTCTCGTGCGACACCACCTACGGCAAGCTCGGCCTGGACATCCCCGACGAGCTGCGCGATACCTCCGAGCGCTTCGGGTTCAACGAGCCCATCCCCTTCGACCTCAGCACCGAGGCCAGCACCTTCCCCGAGATCTCCGAAGAAGAACTGCCGCAGCGCGCCTTCGCCGGCATCGGGCAAGGCAACGTCGCCGCGACCCCACTGCAGATGGCGCTCGTCGCGGCCGCGATCGCGAACGGCGGCGACGTCCCGCGTCCCCGCATCGTGCGCGAGATCACCGATCCGTCGGGTGGGATCGTGGAACGTTTCTCCCCCGAGACGATCGGCGAGGCCGTGTCGTCGGAGACCGCCTCGGAGCTGACCGAGATGATGGTCGGCGTGGTCGCAAACGGAACCGGGACCGCCGCGCAGATCGAGGGCCTCGAAGTCGCCGGCAAGACCGGGACCGCGCAGAACGTCGAGGGCGAGGCCCCCCACGCGTGGTTCATCGCCTTTGCTCCCGCAGACGACCCCCAGATCGCCGTCGCCGTGCTGGTCGAGAAAGGCGGAGTGCTGGGGTCCGAGGCGACGGGCGGCCAGATCGCAGCCCCCATCGCGAAGGCAATCATCGAACTGGATCGCCAGCTGCGCGAATGGTAGGTCCGGGCGACGAAGTCGCCGGGCGGTATCGCATCGAGCGAAACGCCGCGACCGGCGCCCTGGGCATCCTGACGATCGGTCACGACCCCGTCATGGATGCGCCCGTCTTGCTGCTGCTTTGCCGAGGACGCGTCGAGGCCGATGCTTTCGAACGCAACATGAGGGCAGTCGGCGCGCTCACCCATCCCGGGATCGCTCGAGTCGTCGACCAGGGAGACGAGAACGACGTGCCGTTCGCGGTCATCGAGATGAGCGACACTGCGACCCTCGATCAGATCCTCGACCGCGACGGCGCCCTCGAGGCGCGTCCTGCCATTCGTATCGGAATGCAGGTCGCGCAGGCGCTCGAGCACGCCCACGCCGCAGGGGTCGTCCACGGGAGCCTCGTCTCTTCGGCGGTGCTGGTCGGCGAGGGAGATCGGGCCAAGGTCGCCGGGTTCGGCCTGTCCCGGGGAGGTGATCCGACAATCGACGTCCGGGCTGCCGGCAAGTTGCTCGACGAAATGCTCGGAAGCGAGAGGGCCGCGCAGCTGGACGAGCTTGTCGATAGGGCCGTGGGCCGAACCACGCCGTTCGCGACTGCATCCGAGATGCGACGGGCCCTCGAGGACGTGCGCGTGCGGATCAGTCCCGTCGAAGAAGACGGGGACCACGAAGACGAGCCGGATACGACGGTCTGGCCCATCCCCGGTGCCCGCTACGACCCCGCCCGCCTCGGTCGCCGCGTCATCGCCGCCATGATCGCGGTGGCTTTCGTCGCGGGGGCCGCGTTCCTGTGGCGCGTCATGACGCGGGCCGACGAACTTCGTGAGGAGCGCGAGAGGAATCCAACCCCCTCGGTGACCACATCGGCGGAAACCGTTGGGCTCGCGTGAGCGTCACAGACGAAGAAATGCTCGTTCTGCGGGGTACCCTGACTAGGCCCGCTCAGACGACAGCGGTCGATCGGGACGCAGAGTCACAGCGTCGCCTCGCGGGGCACCGTCGCCCCGGATCGATCCCGCGGTGCCACGTCGCTGGGTCAAACGCCGAGAGGACGAGTTGAGCACCACCCACCACACTTTTGGAGGCCGGTACGAGGTCATAGGCCGCGCCGGCAGCGGCGGAATGGCCGAGGTCTACCGAGCGCGCGACGAACTTCTCGGGCGAGAGGTCGCCGTCAAGGTCCTCAACGAGCGCCTATCCGGTGATCGCACGTTCGTCGAACGCTTCCGCCGCGAAGCACAGGCCGCAGCGAATCTCAACCACCCGAACATCGTCTCTCTTTACGACTTCGGCGCCGACGGCAACACCTATTACATCGTCATGGAGTACATCGACGGGCGTCCGCTCGCCGACATCATCCAGGCGGAGGGACCGCTCATGCCCGAGCGCGCCGCCGAGATCGGAGTCGACGTCGCGCGCGCACTCGAACGAGCGCACAACGCGAACCTCATCCACCGCGACGTCAAGCCCAGCAACATCATGTTGAACTCGTCGGGCCAGACGAAGGTCACCGATTTCGGCATCGCGCGCGCGATGGGGGGAGACGGCGAGCAGACCATGACCCAAACCGGCATGGTGATCGGGACGGCGGCGTACCTGTCGCCCGAGCAAGCGCAAGGCACTCCCGTCGACCAGCGTTCGGACGTGTACGCGCTCGGGTGCGTCCTGTACGAGATGCTGGCCGGGACACCGCCGTTCACGGGCGACACGCCTCTTTCGGTGGCGTACCGGCACGTGCGCGAGAACCCGCAGCCCCCGTCCGCAGTGAATCCCGACGTGCCGCGCGCGTTCGACGCGATCGTCATGAAAGCGCTGGCAAAGAACCCCGACAACCGTTACCAAAGCGCGGCCGAGTTGCGCGAGGACTTGGAGCGCTTCCTCTCTGGTCAGCGCGTGCTCGCAACGCCGCTGCTGGCGCCGGAGCCGACGCGCACACAAGTCATGGCGCAGGAGACCTCCGCATACGAACCTCCGCCGAAGAAAAGGCGTTGGTTGTGGCTCCTGCTGTTGTTGCTGCTGATTGCGGGGGCCGCGCTCGCTTACTTCCTGACGCGCGGCGCAGCCGAGGTCGACGTGCCGGATGTCGTCGGCGAGTCCCAAGAGGAAGCCGAAGACATCATCGAAGCGGCGGGACTCGAACCGGTTATCGAACGTCAAAAGAGCGACGAAGACCGCGGCGTCGTATTCGACCAGGATCCGCCCGCCGGCGAAGCGGTTGAGGAGGGCGGCGAGGTCACGCTCTTCGTATCGAGCGGACCGCCCAAGGTCTCGGTGCCCGACGTCACCGGGATGACGAGGAGAGAAGCGAAGGCCGCGCTCGAAGACGAGAACCTCCAACTCGGGGCCGTCGAAAGCCAGTTCAGCGACACCGTCCCCGCCGGCGACGTGATCAGCCAGAACCCCGAGGCAGGAGAGCGGATCCAGCCAGGAAGCACGGTGGATCTCGTGGTCTCGGGCGGCCCCGAGCCGACGATCGTGCCCGAAGTCGTCGGTCTCGACCAGGCCAGCGCCGAGGACGAGCTAGAAGCAGTCGGCCTCGTGCCGAGCGTGCAGGAAACCGCAAGCGATGACGTCGACGAGGGCGTCGTCCTCGATCAGGATCCCGACCAGGGGACTGCCGTCGCCGATGGTTCGACCGTCACGATCTACGTTTCGACCGGTCCCGAAGCCGTGGTCGTGCCCGACGTCACCGGCCAGCCCACCCCGGAGGCGCGCGCCCAGCTCGAAGAGCTCGGGCTCGTGGTGGAGGAAACAGAGGAGATCTGCGAAGAGGACATCCAGCCTAACCACGTCTGTCGGACC
>JALZCA010000146.1 GCA_030863285.1 Actinomycetota bacterium
CGTCGCGGCCGAGCCTTTCGAGTTTGCCGTCAAGCTCGAGCTGTTCGAACTCTGCCCCGACAAACTCCTGCCGCGCGTCCCATTCTTCGCGCAGCGTGACCGGCTCTTCCGCGACCAGTGGTCGATAGGTGAGAATCAGCGAGCGCTGTTCGGGTTCGAGAAGGGTGCCGGCCACACCGTCTACTTCGAGCACCTCGAGCACCCCACCGTGCTCGTTGACCCGCACGGTGAAAGAGGTGTCGCTCGGGGGCGGGAGGTTGTCCTCCTCCACCTCGGTGCGCGTCAGCTCCAGCGAAACGACCGCTCCGTCGGCGTCGACATCCCGGACCTCTTCTCTTACGTCGAAGACCGCGCGGTACGAACCCTCGCCCTCGGTGACGATGTCCCAGGTCGCGTCGACTCTCGTGACCATCTCGTAGGTCAGCGTCGTGCCCTCGGGGAACCTATAGGCCAGCTCCACGGTGTCGGGACGACACCCGACCAAGACGATCGCGCTCAGCGCAAGGAGCGCGGCCAGTACTCGACGCATCGGCGCAGTCTAAGGTCCGCAGGTGGAATACCGTCCCCGCCTGGCTAGGCTCGCCGCGTGAGCGACGTCGATCTTTCGGCCTTCAAGGATCGCCCGACCACGGCCGGAGTCTTCATGGATTTCGACGGCACGCTTTCAGAGATCGTTGCCGACGCCGCCGCCGCGCGCCCGGCTGAGGGCGTGGTGGATTTGTTGCGAGACCTCGCCAATCGGCTCGCGGTTGTCGCGATCGTCTCGGGGCGGTCGGCGCATCAGCTGCTCGACTGGCTCGGGCCCGAGGTGGAGATCTGGGGCTCGCACGGCGCCGAGCGGACGATCGACGGTCGCGTCGAGGTGGACGAGCGCGGTCGGCCTTACCTCGATGTCATGCGCCGCGTCGCCGACGAGGCGCGCCGTGCGCTCGACGAAGATGGCGTTGCGGTCGAGGACAAAGGCGTCATGCTCGGGCTTCACTATCGTCAGGCCGCAGATACCGCTTCGGCGGCGATGCTCGTCGAGCGAGTCGCGCGCGATCTCGCATCTCGCCACGGTCTCACGGTCGGCAAGGGCAGGATGGTGGTCGAGCTGAAGCCTCCGGTCGACTTCACCAAGGCCGATGTCGTCCGCCGACGGGCGCGAGAGCTCGAGCTGAAGGCGGCCGCGTTCATAGGAGACGACCTCGTCGACTTACCTGCCTTCGACGCGCTCGACGAGCTCGCCCGTGAGGCGGTTGCTACCGTGCGCGTCGGGGTCGATTCGCCCGAGGCGCCGGACGAGGTGGTCGCGCGAGCCGACGTCGTCGTCGACGGACCAAATGGCGTGGTCGAGTGGCTCAGCCTTCTGCTCGATTGAGCGGTCCCGTGGGTTCGCCACGGTCTCGGACGGCGGCGAGGTCCACGATCTGTCCCTCGATCCAGTCCCCGGGTTTGGTTCTCTCTACGGTTCGGCGCAAAGCATCCGCCCGGCGCCGCCGTTCGTCTTGTGTCATGTCGAGGGCGCGCTCCAAAGCGCGCACCGTTTCGTCGACGTCGAGGGCGTCGTTGATCGCCACTACGTGGGGGCCGAGCTCTTGAAACGACCCGGCGCCCTTTGACAGCACGACCACCCCGTCCTTGACGTTTACCGATGGCCCCTCTTTCGACACCAGGTTCATGCCGTCCATGATGGGGTTGACGATCAACACGTCGTAGATCATCAGGGCGCCAACGGTGCGATCGAAGTCGTCTTCCATATAGAGGTCGATCGAGCTCGGGTGGCGCTCGTTGACTTCGTCGACCATTCTCTCGATGTCCTCTGCATAACGCTGGTACTCGGGCATCGATTGACGCGAGGGATAAAGGCAGGCGATGAAGGTCGCGCTTCGCAGGTCCTCTCGTCGATCTAGCAACCGGCCGAATGCCTCGAAGCTGCGCACGATGTTCTTGGACGGTTCGGTTCGATCGGCGCGTACGACGAACGGCCCGGTGTGGTGCCCGGCGAGGCGCTTCGCCCATTCGCGCGCCGGCCCCCCCGAAGCGCGCTGCTGAAGATCGGCCGGGTCCGTCGGGATCGGGTACGCGCGGATCCACGTACGACGACCGTCGTGCTCGACGAGTCCGTCCTTGTAGTCGACCTGCGCCCCGATGTGCTCGCAGCACGCCATGAAACCGTCGCACCATGCGGGCACGTGGAACCCCAAGAGGTCGGCGCCGAGCATCCCCTCTATGACCTGGCGAGGGATTGGGTCGGGAACGCGCTCGAGACCCTCGGGGCCGCAGAAAGAGGAATGGGTGAAGTGGAAGATCGCCTGCTCTGGACGGGCTCGCCGCAGGTTCCCCGGAGCCGTGGTGAGGTGATAGTCCTGGAAGAGGACGAGCGAGTCGCGCTCGGCGACCTCGAGGACGGCCTGTGCGAAACGAGCGTTGACCGGTTCGTAGGCGTCCTCGAAGGCCCGGCACTCGTCTTCACCGAACTCTTCGATCCCGAGCTCATCCCACAGGCAGTGCACGGCGAACCACAGCATCCGGTTCGAGACGACGTCGTAGTAGCGCGTGTATGTCGAAGGCTCGATCTCGATGAGATAGGTGGGATAGCCGAGCTGGTCGTCCAGCCCGTCGGCGGCACCGGCGCGCAACGCCCGCCGATCGGTCTCCGAGGTCGCGCTCGCGATCCAGACCGCCCGGTCACCCAGCTTGCGGGCGACCGGATCGAGCGCGCCTGCGAGGCCCCCGGCGCCTCGCGTGATGTCGAACCCGTCCTCGGTCTCGACGAAGGAAACCGGCCCCCTATTCGAGACAAGCACTACGTTTAGGTCCTCGAAGGGGTCGCTCACCGAGTCATCCTAGGAGGTCGTCGCTGCGCATCGTTATCGCGCCCGACAAGTTCAAAGGAACTTTGACGTCGGTTGAGGTCGCCAGGGCGATGGCGCGCGGCGTGCGCCGGGCGTTTCCGCGCGCCGACATCGTCGAGTGCCCCGTTGCGGACGGCGGAGAGGGAACCCAAGACGCGTTGTTGCGCGCGCTCGGCGGAAGAATCGAAACGGTCGCCGTGGCGGGTCCTCTGGGCGAGCAAGTCGACGCCCGCATCGCGTTCCTGAACGGCGGCAGGGCCGTGGTCGAGTCGGCGCAGGCTTCGGGCTTGGCGCTCGTTGCAAGCGATCGCCACGACGCGCTGCGGTCGTCGACCTTCGGCACCGGGATGCTCCTGCAAGTTGCTCTCGAACGCGTGCCCGCCGCGGTCCTCGTCTGCGTCGGCGGCACGGCTTCGACCGACGGTGGCGTAGGAGCTGCGGCCGCGACCGGGTGGACGTTCACCGACCGCGCCGGGGACCCCGTGGGGCTTGGGGGACATGCGCTCTCGCTCGTCGCAGCCGTGCGCGCCCCGGACGAGAGGTCCTCGCCCGTGCCGGTAATCGGGCTCTGCGATGTCGACGTGCCGCTCACGGGCGAGCGCGGCGCGGCTCGCACGTTCGCGCCGCAGAAAGGAGCTTCGGCCGACGAAGTCGAGGTCCTCGAGCGAGGGATGCGCAATCTCGAGCTTCGTCTGCGCGAAGACCTCGGCGTCGACGTCTCGGAACTACCCCATGCGGGGGCCGGGGGCGGTCTGGGGGCCGGGCTCGCGGCCTTCTTCGGCGCCACGCTGGTCCCGGGATTCGACGTCGTCGCCGAGGCCGCGGGACTTCCCGGCGCCATCGAGGGCGCCGACCTCGTGATAACCGGCGAGGGCCGCGTCGATCGACAGACCCTTTACGGCAAGAGTGTGTTTGGGGTGACGCGTCTTGCACGGTCGAGGCGGGTTCCCTGCGCGGCAGTTGCGGGGGCCGTGGGACTTCCCGAAGGAACCCTGCGCGACATCGGGATCCGCTCGGCGACGGACCTCGTCGCGCGCTACGGGGAGCGGCGCGCCCTCGTCGATGCCCCGGGGTGCCTCGCCGACGCTACCTACGCAATGGTCACCTCGATGCTCGCCTGACGGGGGATACTCGCTGGGTGTCGACTTCCGGGCGCCCTCGACCCCCCGCCGGCGAGCGGCTGCGTCGGGTAGGGATCGCGGCGTGGTCGATCATCGGCATCCTGATCGTCGGTGCCGTCTTGCTCTGGGCGCTGCTGAAGATCCGCATCATCTTCCCGCCGCTGGTTCTCGCCGTACTCATCATCTACGTGCTCAACCCGGTCGTG
>JALZCA010000178.1 GCA_030863285.1 Actinomycetota bacterium
GAGGTGGGGGATCTGGACGAGCGGGGTGTTGCCGACCGCGTCGAGAATCGACCGGTACTTAATGGCGCTCCTCCGGATGCGCTTCATCCGATGTTTCTGGGCTGCCGCCCGCGACCGAGGGCAGCAAGGACACGGTGTCGCCCTCGGACGCCTTGGTGTCGAGCTTCTCGAGGTAGCGGATGTCCTCGTCGTTTACGTAGACGTTGACGAAGCGGTGCAGCTGACCGTCCTCGGTGAGCAGTTGGTTGCCGAAACCGGGATAGAGCTCGTCGAGCTGACCGATGACCGAGCCGATCGTCCCGGGCTCGACCTGAACCGTCGACTCCTGGTCGGTGAACTTCCTGAAAACCGTCGGTATCCGAACCTCTACCGGCACAGCGCCTCCTTTGTCGGGCCCATCGTAGTCACATCGCTTGTGAGGGTCTCGTCCCCTTCAACCCGTGATGTCGACCTCGACTTCCTCGATCCGGCCCTCGGTGTCGGTCCAATTCTCCTTGATGATGCGAAAAGCCCGCACCGAGGGAGGGTCGCTTGCGAGCGAGACGATCACGTACGGCACGTCCTCGCTCGCGAGACGGACATCGGTCGGCGAGGGGAACGCCTCGGTGCGCGTGTGCGAGTGGAACACCCCCCCGAGGTCCCAACCGTTGTCGTCGAGCGCGTTGTAGACCGCCAGCTGTTCCTTCGGCTCCAGCGAATACCTCACCGGGCTTCCGGAGGCATTGGTCATGCGGAAGACCTTGACCACCTTGCCGTCCAAGGACCCGAGGATTCCGCAAGCTTCGTTGGGCCGGCCCTGGCGGCAGTGCTCGATCATCTCCTCGGCGAGTTCGCGCGAGATCATCAGACTACTCACGAAGCGACGACCTCCACGCGCCCGGGAGGGTTATCGACGATGTGGCCGATCACGGATGCCTCGCGCACGCCGCGCTCATCCAGGGCAGCAACCAGGCTCTTGGAGCGCTCCGGCGACACGGCCATAAGCAGCCCGCCCGAGGTCTGCGCATCGAACAGGATCGCCTGCACTTCCTCGTCCACGCCGTGAGCGGCTACGTGCTCGGCCGTCGCGGTTCGGTTCCGTCGGCTCCCGCCCGGGTACACGCCATCGCGCACCAGTTCGGCGGCGCCGGGCAACACCGGGATCGCCGACGCGTCCAACTGCGCTCCCGCGCGGTCGTCCAACATCTGCAGGAGATGTCCGATCAGGCCGAACCCGGTGACGTCGGTCGCCGCGTCGACGCCGACCTCGACCATCGCCTCGGCCCCCGGGGCGTTCAACGTCGTCATCACCTGGACGGCGTTGGACACCCATTCGGGATGAGCACGCCCTTCTTTGATAGCGCTCGAGATGATGCCGGTCCCAAGCGGCTTGGTCAGGACGAGGTCACTGCCGGGAGGCGCGCCCGTCTTGTGCACGACCCGATCGGGATGGACGCTGCCCGTTACGGCGAGACCGTATTTGGGCTCGGGATCGTCGACCGAATGACCGCCGAGGATGCTCACTCCCGCCTTGCGGCAGGTCTCGGCCGCCCCTTGCAGGACTCTGCCGAGCAACTCCATATCGAGCGAACGCGGCCACCCGACGAGGTTCAGTGCCATGAAGGGTCGTGCTCCCATCGCGTAGATATCCGACAAAGCATTGGTCGCGGCTATACGCCCCCAGTCGAACGGGTCGTCGACGATCGGGGTGAAGAAGTCGACGCTTTGCACGAGAGCGTGATCCTCCGACAGGCGATAGACCGCGGAGTCGTCGGGCGCGGCGAGGCCCACGAGCACGTCCGGGTCGTCGTATTCGGTTGGGACGTGGCGCAACACGTGCGCCAGCTCGGTCATGTCGAGCTTGCAAGCTCAACCTGCACCGTGCGAATACTTCGATAGCCTGACTTCCTCGCGCAAGACCTCACCTCCCTTCGTCCGTCGCTCAGCCTCATCCTCGCAGCCCGACGTCCATCCCTGGACCCCTCGATTGGGTGGGCGACTTTGTCCACTTGTGCCACTATTTCTACGGCGAAGCGCTCCAGCAGCCCTCCAGGGCGGTCGATAAACCCCAGGTGGAGCAGAGCGCGAGAACGCTGTCTCGTTGGGAGACGCCGGTGGAAGCAGAATCGGAAGCTGAAAGGTCGCGGAGAGACTACGAGTCTCTCCTGAAGCGACAGCAGCTCTTCGAGAAGCTGGCCCGCGTCCAGCGTTCGATCTCCCACGGCGCCCCGCTGGACGAGGTCCTCGACGCGATCACCGTCGGCGCCAATCAACTGATCGGCGACGGCGTCGTCGCGCTGAGGCTCATCGACGAAGACGACCCGTCGCACTGCGTGATCGTGTCGAGCTGCGGGATCCGCGAGGACATCGAGGTCAAGCTGCGACGGATGCCGGTCGGGCAGGGAGCCGGGGGCCGCGCGATCCGCGAGAACCGCCTCGTCGCCATCCACGACTACGAGACGTCGGACGCCGGGCTCGAGGCCCTCGCCAAGGACGGACTCCAGGCCGCGATGGCGGCGCCGGTGCACGAAAAAGGCGAGGTCGCCGGCAGCCTCGTCGTCGCCTCGTATCAGCCCGGGAGGGTCTACTCCGAGCTCGAGCAAGAGGCGCTCACCTCGCTGGCGCACCACGCAAGTCTGGCCCTCACCGATGCAAAGGCGGTCGAGGCGCTACGCGAGGCGCAGCGGTCGAAGGACATGTTCCTGGCGATGGTCTCGCACGAGCTCAAGTCGCCGCTGACGGTGATCCTCGGGACGCTTCACACCCTGCGCAAGCACCACACGTCGGTATCGCAGGAGACGCGCGCCGAGATGCTGGAGTCCGCGTACGAGCGAGCCAACGAACTGGCGGCCCTCGTGAACCGCGTGCTCGAAGGGGCCCGCGCGGAGCTGGCCGCCGCCGAAGAAGAGGTCATGCTCGCCGACCTCATCCGCACCTCCCTGCGTGGCTTCGAGCAAGCACGTCCTCTCTTTGTTGCCGACATCCCCCAGGTCACGGTCAAGGTCGATCCGGGAGCGGTGCGACAGGTCATAGGGATCTTGTTGGAGAACGCGGTCTCGCACTCCCCCGTCGGTGATCGGGTCAAAATCCAATGTGACGTCGACGAAACCAGCGTGACCGTCTCGGTCATCAACCGAGGGTGTATCTCCGAAGAGGAGCGCGCAGGTCTCTTCGAGCCGTTCAGCAGGGGCAAGGCTGCGCGCTCGAGCGGGGTCGGGCTCGGCTTGTACATCGCGTCGCGGCTCGCGACCGCAATCGGCGGATCACTGTCGGCAGAGTCGCGCGGCGATAGCGTCTGCTTCGCGCTGACGTTCCCCCACCGGACCGCCGTGGACCCGGCCCCCGTGGGATCGAACTGAGGATGGCCGCCATGTCGACCACCGAGAAAACCTTGAAGGTCATCGTCGTCGACGATCACGCCGCGGTACGTCGCAACCTCCGGCAGCTCATCGAGTTGAAGGGTCCGTATCAGGTCGTCGCCGAAGGTTCGAACGGCGCCGAGGCGGTCGAGCGCGTCGAGGAGCTCAACCCCGACATCGTCCTCATGGACATGAACATGCCGGTGATGACGGGGGCCGAGGCAACGAAGATCATCAAGGAACGTCACCCCAACATCAAGGTCCTCGCGCTCACGGCGTTTGCCGACATGACCCACGTCTCCGCGATGGTCAAGGCAGGAGCATCCGGATACCTCCTCAAGGGCGGGTCGGCACAGGAGCTGATGGACTCGCTAGAGGCGATAGCCGGGGGGCGCGGTGCGCTCGACAAGGAGCTCACTCGCGACGTCATGGAGGACATGGCGAAGCTCTACAAGAAGGAGCAGGAGCGGTCTGCCGCGCTCGCCGAGCTCGATCGGATGAAGAGCGAGTTCGTAGCGGTCGTGTCGCACGAGTTGCGAACGCCGGTCACTGCGATCAAGGGCAGTGCGTTGACGCTCCAGTCGCGCTGGAGCGATCTTGATTCCGCGGTGCGAGACGAGTTATTCCACGCCATGGCGCGCAACTGCGACCGTCTCACGGAAATGATCGGCCGGCTCCTCACGGTTAGCGGGATCCAGCGCGGGGGCCTCGGAGTACGTCCCACCGACTTCTCGCTTGCGACGACCGCTCAACGGGCCCTCGTCGCGGTTGCGGATAAGGCAAGCGGCCGGGTGATCAGGACATCGTTCGAGCAAGCACAGGCGACGGGAGACGAGAAGCGCCTCGCCGAGGTAGCCGCGTCGCTGCTCGACAATGCGCTCGAGTTCACCTCGGGCGAAATCCACGTCGTGGTCGAAGAGGGCGACGACGAAGCGCTGCTGAGCGTCATCGACGAGGGACCGGGGATGAGCCGAGCGACGCTCGATCGGATGTTGAACTCGCCGTTCTCACAGGGCGACGCGTCCTCGACAAGAGCCGTTGGGGGCCTCGGTTTGTCCCTCTACATCGCCCGCCAGGTCCTCGAAGCATCCGGGGGCCGTTTGGAAGTAGAGACCGCCCCGGAAACGGGCTCGCGCTTCACGATGGTCGTGCCCGCGCCTCCGGACGGGCCGCCGGTCTAGGTCTCTCGAATCTCCCGAAGACGAGCACGAGGGGCGCCAACAAGAGCGCCGGGACGACCTGCCAGAGCGGGCGCTGCAGCCACCAAGACAGCGTGCTGTCGCCCGTTTCACCGAGACCGAGGGGACGCAGGAACACGATCGCGGCTAGGTAGGCGGTCAGGTGCCACAAGAAGACGGTCATGATCAAGCTGTTCGCGGCAATGACCACCATCCACGGCCTCTTCTTTGCAAGCCACCCGTTCACGCGGTCACGCAACGACATCGCGAGGCCGACTAGCCACAAGGTCAGCGCCACGATGCACACCGTAGGTGGGTTCATGTTCGACAGCGCTTCGACGTCGGTCCCGACCATGCTGCGCGGGTAGACACCTATGTTCGTCAACACCACGAGACCGGCGAGACCCGTCCCGGCGAGGGCCCAGAGGGCTCTGCTCGACAGACGCGGAAGGTCGCCGTCCGCGTAGAAGTATCCGAGCTGGTGCGCGAGCAGCCACACGAACGCGAGATTCAACCATCCCACCCCGGGAACGTCGGCGGCGAAGCGAAGCAGGTCGACGACGATCGTCGCGATAACCAGAAGCACCGCGACCTTTGGTCCGTAGCGGCGGTGCAGCCACACCGTCACCGGCACTGCTGCTATCACGCCCAAGTAGACGAAGAGGAACCACATCGGGCCGAACGGGAGCATGCTGACCCTGACGAGGTCGTCGCCGCCGACGTCGACGAGGTGGAAGACCGCCTGGATCACGATCCACACCGCCACGAAGACCGCCGTGGGACGAAGCAGTCGACTCGCCCGCGTGCGCATGAAGTCGCGGTAGGTGTCGCCCCGCGACTTCATCGACTCGAACGTCTTGAGATTCGAGAACCCGCCGACGAAGAAGAACAGGGGCATCACCTGGAGCACCCAGGTTGCAAGCCACAATCCGGAGGTCACACCCACGGCGTTGTAGACGCCGATGCGCTCGTTCTCGACCCATATGAGCGCGATGAACCAGTGCCCGACCACGACCGTAGCGATGCTGAACGCGCGCAGGAAGTCGACGTAGCGATCGCGATCCGGCGGTGTCTTCTCCGCAAGCTCCTCGAGGCGCACTCTGCCGTCACGCTACCCGGCCTCTACGATTCTTGGACGATGCCAGCCGCTGGGTACGAGCCCCGGAGCCAGCGTGTCGATTAGCGATCTGATCCTCGCGGCCCTCGTCGTCGCTCTGCCCCTGTACAACCTCCTGGCCAACCGGTGGCCGCCCTTCAACCAGGCGCTGTTCGTTCCGATGAACCTCGCGCTTGCCGCTGTGGTCGTCGGCCTCGGACTGGGGGCTATGGATCTGACCAGCGAAGAAGTCTTCGGGTCTTTCCGCGTCGGCGGCGCCGCCATGGGGTTCTTGCTGGGAGTGCTCGTGACCCTTCCGCTGTTCGGCCTTGCATTCTTCGACCGGACGGCATCCGTGGTCCACGACGAGCGCGTCGCCCACCTGAGCGGATCGACGCTCGCGTACCAGGTACTCGTACGTATCCCACTGGGGACCGCGCTCGTAGAGGAGGTCGTGTTCCGGGGGGTCCTATTCGCCGCGTGGCGCGACGCAGGGACTGTTCGCGCGGCGATCTTCTCGAGCATCGTGTTCGGCCTGTGGCACATCGGCCCGACCATCAACCTCGTAGAGGCGAACAAGCCCGAGGCATCTCCGCTTAGGACCGTCAGGACGATCGCGGGCGCGGTTGTCTTCACGACTGCAGCCGGCGTCCTCTTCTGCTGGTTGCGAGTGCGGGCGGGACTTGCCGGTCCCATCGCTATGCACGCAACCGTTAACGGTCTCGCGACTCTCGCCTCTGTTCTCGCGGCACGTCGAGTCGCGGCGCGTGCCTCTTGTGTGACGGCGTCGTCGGGGGGCCGCGACTAAGTCAGCTCGATGACTCCCTTCATGCCGTAGTCATAGTGGCCGGGGAGATGACACCCGAACAGCAATGGATCCGCCGAGCTGAGCGGTGCGTCGAACGTGATCGTCGTCTCCACGGTCTCGCCCGCGGGGATCGTGACCTCGGTCGGCCGCTCGTCGTGGTGCGCCTCGGTTCCCTCCTCGTGGACGTCTTGCACCGTCCGGTCGCCGACGATGAACTCGTGATCGATCGGATCGTCATTGCGGAGGACGAATCTGACGGTGTCGCCCCCGTCGATCTCGAGCCGCGTCACGTCGAAGGCCGAATGGTTGATCGCGATCTCTATGGTCCGCGAGGGATCCGGCCCGGCCGAGGCGTAGGCCGCATAGGCCATCACCCCGCAAGCCGCGATGCCTATTGCGAGCCACCTCATCTGATCGCGGACACGCGTCGGTTGATGAAGAACAACCCGCCGATCGCGATGACCGCCGCGGCGATCCACGACCACCACAGCGACGGATCCGACGGGAGCAAGACATCGCCCTGCGGATCGACGAGCCCCGCCGCGACCGGCGATGGCTCGGCCAGGCCCTGCGCGTCGATGGCGAGGTCGTGCGTCAGCTCGCCGGCCGTCGTGTTGACCCGCAGGTAGCTCAACCACATCCCAGAGGTCGGAAGCCACTTCATCCCGCGGTCCGAGCGGAGGTCGCGCAGCAAGTCCGTGCTCGCAGCGCCGTTGAACTCGAGCGTCATGCCCGAGTCGCCCCCCGCCTGCGGCAGCAGATTGGGCTCCGCCTCGGTCAGGAGGTAGACGTCGGCGTCGACGATCTCGTTCGCCTGCTTGCCGAGGCCCAGGATGCGCAGCGGTACCCACGGGTTCGGCGTCGGGATCGTCACGTGCACCGGCGTGCCGTCGCCCTTTTCGAGGCCGCGCTCCTTGGCTTCGGAGATGTCGAACTTGACCGCCATGAAGATGGGGCTGCGGGCGGCGTAGAAGTCGAGTACCTCGGGGGCGTCGGGAGGAAGTGAGAAGCCGTGCTGTTCGGCCCACTCGCCCACGCCGTCTCCGCCGCCGCGCAGAATGGTGATCTTCAGCGCCTCGATGCGGGTTCGATGGAGCACTTCGGCGTCAAGGTCTCTGCTGAGCGCTGCAGACTCCAGGGCTACTGTGTCGGTGAGCACCGGCGGCTGCGTCTCGAGCTGGAGGCGTTCGAGCGTCCACTTGCCGCCGCGCTTCACGTCGGTCGGCACGCCGGGCAGCGGGACGATCGACCCGAAGCGGCCCCCGCCCTCACCGTTGAACTCGAACGACGTCACGTAGTGCTCGACGCCGTTGTAATAGGCGGCTAGGGTCGACGTACGCACGAGGTTGATCCCCCCGTTGGGAGCGACCAGGCCCCCACACGCCCACGCCGGTGCGGCCGCCAGCACGATCAGTACGTTCGCCGCCAAGACGAGCAGCAATCGGCGCATGACGCTCGACCCCTTTCGCAATCGATTCCCCTGGCGGGACCGGCCTTTCCGATCCGCGCTTGCGCGCTTAGACGCAGGGAGTCGCGCGTTGTGTTCCTGCGCCTCACAACTTTCTTGTAGGCGGGGGCACGAGTAGCATCGGGGGTGGAGGTGAGGTCGTGGCCGTCTTTCAGTGCCCGGTATGTGAGTTGCGCTTTGCGCTTGCGGCAGAGCTCGAAGAGCACGTCGAGAGCGCGCATCCCGACTTCAAGGCCGAGCCCAAGAGCGTCGAGGACGAGCTGATCGCGAAGGTCAAGAGACGGCGGCGCGAAGACGACCGTCGCCCTTCGACTTAGGGCACGCTCGAATAGAAATCCCTCTTCACCTCAGCAGGCGCACTTGACGATCCCGCTGTCGACCCAGCGCATGCCCGTCCCGAGGTCGTCGATGCGGCCAACTCCTTCGGGATCTATCTCGTCGAGCGTCCGGCCGGTGTCCGGCTCCACTACGAGAACCTCGCGCCCGACCGCGACGTAGACCTTCTTGGCGTCCGCCCCAGCCTGGATGCCGGAGATCCGACTTTCAAGCTTCCAGTTGGCGATGACCCGCAGCGTCGAGGTGTCGATCGAAGTGAGGTCGCGACCCGCGGCGAAGTAGAACCTGTCGGCCCCGTCGTGCGTTGCACGCGTGCCGCCACCCTCTGCGAGCTCGACGGAACCCGTTCGGGCGACGGTCAACGCGTCCGTGTCGATCTCTGCGACCGCGTCCGCCAACGCATTTGTCACGTAGAGCCAATCCCCATCGGGAGAGATCGTTAGCGCAGTCGCGAGCTGCGCGCGGCGGGCGAACTCGCGGGGAAGCGCAATGCAGTGAGCCCACATATCGTCGAGAGCGAGGACGTGGATGAACGCGTACCCGTTGTCGCCGCCAACTGTGTA
>JALZCA010000194.1 GCA_030863285.1 Actinomycetota bacterium
CTCCCCAAGGGGGCCGCAAACACCCGCACCAGGAATTCATCCAGATCGACACCACCAACGTGCTGTTCATCTGCGGTGGGGCTTTCGCCGGACTCGAGCGCATCATCGAGAGCCGCATCGGCCGCAAGGGCGTGGGCTTCGGCGCCGACGTTCGCAAGATGGAGCAGAAGGACCTGGGGACCATCCTCGAGCACGTCCTCCCCGAGGACCTCTTGAAGTACGGACTGATCCCCGAGTTCATCGGACGTCTTCCGGTGATCACGCACGTCCACAACCTCGACAAGGAAGCCCTGGTCGAGATCCTCACCGAGCCCAAGAACGCTCTCGTTAAGCAGTACAAGAAGTTCTTCGACTTCGACGGCGTCGAGCTCGAGTTCGCCGACGATGCGCTCGAGGCGGTGGCCGAACAGTCGATGCTGCGCGGCACGGGCGCCAGGGGACTTCGGGCCATTCTCGAAGAGGTCTTGTTGAACGTCATGTACGACCTTCCGAGCCGCCAAGACGTGGGCAAGTGCGTGATCTCGGGTGACGTCGTACGCGAGAAGGTCAACCCGACGCTCGTACCCCGGACGTCGAAGAGTCGGAGTGAGCGTCCCCCGCGCGAGCGCTCGGCCTAAGCGCCTTCACCCCCCACTCCACACTCTCACCTACGATTGTCTGGCTCTAGGCCCGCGCTCTCTTTTGGGCGCAGTAGCAAGGAGGAACCGCTTTGAAGCCAAAGATAGCGATCGGTATCGTCGTCACGTTGCTCCTCGTGGGGGCCATAGGCGCGCTCTCGTACGGGTTCTTTTTCGCGTCTGCCGAAGACAACGCTCTCGGCCTCGTGCCGCGGGATTCGATCGGTTACTTCAACGCGTTTCTGTCGCCGTCGAACGGTCAGAAGCAAGCGTTGCAGGACCTCATCGAAAAGACTCCTTACGAGACGCCCGAGGAAGCGATGGACAAGCTCCGATCTCTTTTCGACGAGGGCCTGCAGGACACCGGATGCAGCTTCGCGGAAGACATCGACCCGTGGCTCGGCAAACAGGTCGCCGGCTTTTTGACCATGCCCGCTGAAGGTGTCGAGGCGGGGTCGGAATACGAGGGCGGCTTTCTCGTCGCCACCGACGACCAGGACGCAGCGGTTGCGGCCTTGGAGAAGTGCGGAGACGAGGACTACCAGAACGCGGAGGACCGCGCCTACGAAAGCGTCGACTACAAGTTCAGCGACGAAACCGCGGTTGGGATGGTCGAGGGATACCTCGTCATCGGAACGGAGCCGGGGTTCAAGCAGGTGGTCGACACGGCCGGCGGCGCGGACTCCCTCGAGGGTTCGGAGACCTTCCAAGACGCGGTCGAACCCCTGGCCGACGATCGCCTGGCGACCTTCTATCTCGATGTGGGCACGCTCATCCGACAGGTCGCCGAGGCCGATCCGGCTGCGGCCGCGCAGGCCTCGATCATCGAGTCGTTCTACGGCGGTGAGAACCAGACCCTCGCCGGCGGGTTGTTCTTGCGTTCGGACGCGATCGTGTTCGAGTACGCCGCCGGAGTCCCGCAAGAAGGAGACGCGGCCGGGTTCGTCGACGCGACCACCCGCGCGCTCGAGTCGGACGTCCTGTCGGAGCTTCCCGGCGGATCGTGGGGCGCTCTAGGCGTCGGCTCGGTCGGCGAGTACATCGATACGTCACTCGACACCTTTGGTCAGTTCGCGCCCGGGGGCCGGGACTTCATCGATCAGCAGTTCGAACGAGCGACGGGACTTTCTCTCTCCGAGGACGTTCTCGCCTGGATGGGCGACCTCGGAATATTCGTCCAGGGAACCGAGCCGACGACGCTGGGCGGGGGCGTGGTGATCGAGACTACCGATCCCCAGGCGTCGCTGGTCGCAGTCCAGGCACTCGAGACTTGGGCGAGAAAAGAGAAGGCTCCGGTCAAGGAACTGACGATCCCGGGCGCCGAGGGCTTTGCCGTCCAAGACCCCTTCCAGCCACAGCCGATCAACATCGCGGTCGCCGACGACCGTGTCGT
>JALZCA010000254.1 GCA_030863285.1 Actinomycetota bacterium
AGGACCTGGGCGATCTCGGTGCTCGTGAAGGTGAACACCTGCCGGAGGAACTGGAAGGCCTCGCCGACGCGTGGGAACAGGAACAGGTTCGTCGCCAGGACGATGCCGCCGGCGATGATCGCTCCCACGAGCGCGGCAAAGACGCCCTCGAGCATGAACGGGATGCGGATGAACCACTTCGTCGCGCCTACGAGTTTCATGATCCCGATCTCCTCGCGCCGGGCAAAGATCCCGAGGCGGATGGTGTTCGCGATCAGCGCTGCCGCCGCGGCCATGAGGACGATCGCGAGCACGAGGGTGATCGTCCGCAGCAAGGAGTTCACCCTCAGCAAGGTCTTGATGAACGAGCCGCCGTAGCGGACGTCGTCGACACCGGGTCGTCCGCGGATCAGGGCGGCGACGCTCTCGGTGTCGTCCGCGTCGTGGAGCTTGACGCGCAGAGACGCGGGAAGCGAATCCTCGTCGAGCAGCTCATACAGCTCGGGCTGGTTGCGGAAGATCTGCTTGAACTCTTCAAGCGCCTGGGCCTGCGAGACATAGGTGACGTCTTCGACCTGAGGAAGTTCGACGATCTCGTCCTGAAGCGCCAGTCGCTCGCCTTCGGTGATGTCGTCGCTTAGGTAGGCGGAGACCTCGACCTTTGCCTCCCAGTTGTAGGTCATGTTGCGCACCGCCATGTGCAGGATGGCGACGCCCCCGAGCAGGAGCAGCGAGATGGCGACCGTCGAGATAGCCGCCACCGTCATCAGAAGGTTGCGACGCAGGTTGGTGGCGGTTTCGGAAAAGAAGTAACTGAGCTTCATGTCCCCACTCCGTAAATCCCGCGCGACTGATCGCGCACCACATGTCCATCTTCGAGTTCGATCACGCGCCGGCGCATCGAGTCCACGATCGCGTGGTCGTGCGTCGCCATCACGACCGTCGTGCCGATGCGGTTGATGCGGTCGAGCAAACGCATGATGCCGACGGAGGTAGCGGGGTCGAGGTTCCCGGTCGGCTCATCGGCGATAAGGATCAGTGGCCGGTTGACGAACGCCCGCGCGATCGAGACTCGCTGTTGCTCGCCGCCGGAGAGCTCGTCGGGAAAACGGTCGAGCTTCTCGCCGAGACCGACGAGCTCGAGGATCTGCGGCACCTGGCGCCGCACGACGTTGCGCGGACGTCCGATGACGTCGAGAGCGAACGACACGTTCTCGAACACCGTCTTGTTCGGCAACAACTTGAAGTCCTGGAAGACGCAACCGACATTGCGTCGCAGATAGGGCACCCGCCAGCGCGGGAGGTTAGCCAGGTTCTTGCCGGCAACGTAGACGTCGCCGCCGGTCGGCTCCTCCTCTTTCGTCAGCAGCTTGAGGAAGGTCGACTTGCCCGACCCGGACGGGCCGACGATGAAGACGAATTCGCCCTTCTCTATGTCGATGGAGACGCCGTCGAGCGCGTGAATCCCGCCCTTGTAGACCTTCTCGACTTCAACCGTCTTGATCATGCGAAAACCAACCTCGCCTCGAGATGAATGGGCGCTCGCCCGGGCGGCGGGCTATCCAGGCGCCGCCGCCAATCGATCGAAGAACCGGTATGGATGTTCCTCACCGTGGATCGACTCGTAGTCAGACCAGGCCCCATGGTAGTAGGCCTGTCCACGGGAGATGATCTCATCGCAGCTTTCTTTGGAAATACCTACCACGCGAAGGCGCTTGACCAGCGAATTCAGCGAGAACGCCGCCACCTCATAGGGGTTGATCCTGAGGTTCTCCGGCGTCGCCTCGATGTCGATGGCAAAACGACGATCGGGCGCGGCCACGGTGCGGCACGCCGGCTCGAGAAGGCGGAAGACCGTCGCCTCGACGCGTTCGAGGAGCGTCCGGTCGCGGATGCCGGCCTCCATCAGGGCGCGCACGCCGAAGTTGACGTGACGCGACTCGTCGCGGGCAACGGCGGTGAATCCCGCGTAGAAGCCGGGGAGGATCTGTAGCTCGCGGAGGAAGCCGAGCAGGTACTTCTGGCCCGTGAGTGCCAGCATCCCCTCGACCACGAGGTGATAGATGGTTACGCCTTCCACCCAGGAGCCGTAATCGTGCGGGTTCAGCCGCACGGCTTCGGTCGCCTGCACGAGGTCGCGGTCGAACACCTCGCGGAAGCCTCCTACCGTGCGGTCGCGCAGTTCCTGCAGGACCGGCGTCAATCCGCCCGCGATCCCGACAACCTCTTCAAAGAAGCGCGAGAAGAAAACGGTGTGCCGCGCCTCGTCGACGAGTTGGGTCGACAAGAAGATGCGCGACGGTTCATCGGGGGCCGCGTGGACGAGAGGAGACAAGGTGTCGGTTACTGCCTGCTCGCCTACGAAGAACAGCGTGAAGGTTCGCTGCAGCTCGATGCGGAAACCTTCGAACAAATCCGCCCACTGCGTTTGGTCGAGGCTGAAGTCGAGGTCCTCCGTCGACCAGTTCTGTCGCTCCCACCGGTGATACAGATCCATGGGAGTGGGACGTGAGTTGAGCAGCCATTCCATCTGCGCGTAGACGTCGTCGATGTCGACATTGCGCATCTCCTCGAGGTCCGCGCCCTCGACTCTCTGGACTACGTCTGGCGTCGGGTCAACCATCACTACATCTTTCCACCTTTGAAGCGGCGGCGGGCGCATTAAGAAGGCCCTGCCGAAGCCTCCTCGCGCGCCACGCGGGACTTCCTTCGCAATTCGGCTTCGATGAACCTGCCGATGTCGCCATCCAGGACTGCCTGCACGTTGCCGACTTCGACGTTCGTGCGGTGGTCCTTCACCATCTGGTACGGGTGCAAGACGTACGAGCGGATCTGCGAACCGAAGCCGATCTCGCGCTTCTCTCCGGAGAGCGCGCGCATCTCGGCCTCCCGTTCCTCCTGCGCTCGGGCCACGAGGCGCGACTTCAGCAGGCGCATTGCCACAGCTCGGTTCTGCATCTGCGAACGTTCGTTCTGGCACGACACGACGATCCCGGTCGGCAGGTGCGTTATCCGGACGGCGGAGTCCGTGACGTTGACGTGCTGGCCTCCCGCGCCGGACGAGCGATAGGTGTCGATGCGTAGATCGTCGGGGTTGATGTCGACATCGACGTCCTCTTCGACCTCTGGAGTCACGTCGACCGACGAGAACGATGTATGGCGGCGCTTCGCCGAGTCGAACGGAGAGATCCGGACGAGCCGGTGAACGCCTCGTTCTGCTGCAAGCAAGCCGTATGCGTGACGGCCCTCGATCGTGACCGTCGCGCTCTTCACTCCCGCTTCTTCACCCGGCGTCACTTGTACGAGCTCTGCCTTGAACGAACGGCGCTCCGCCCATCTGAGGTACATGCGCAACAACATCTCGGCCCAGTCCTGCGAGTCGGTTCCTCCCTCTCCGGCGTGTACCTCGAGGATCGCGGGGTGGTCGTCGAACTCTCCACTCAGTAGCGCGACTACCTCCAGCGAAGACAACTCGTTCTCGAGGGACGCGAGCTCGGACGCGGCCTCGGCGGCCGTGTCGGAGTCGTCCTCGCTCGAGGCAAGTTCCCACAGAACATGCGCGTCGGACACGCGCGCTGCGATGCGGTCGTAGGTGTTGATGTCCTCGGACAGCCGGGAGAGTTGCGCCATTACCTTCTGGGCCGACCCGGGGTCCTCCCAGAAGTCCGGCCGGGCGCTGGCCTCCTTCAGTTCGTCGAGGCGCGCTCTTCTACGGTCGACGTCAAAGGTAGTCCTTTATTTGATTGAGTTTCGTGCGAACGGCGTCGAAGCGTTCGTTTAGATCCTCGGTCGTCATGGGTTTCGAGATTAACCGCCGCGAGACTCGTCGGGATGGAGGTCGATCTGCGTGACGGTGTCGTCCCCTTGGTTGGCAACCCACAGTCTTCCGTCCTCGTAGACGATCCCCTGGGGGTTGTCGCCGACCGGGATCGTGGCTCCCACCACGCGAGCCGTTCGGGAGTCGATCCGAACGACGGAGTCCGCCTTGGGAAGCGTCGCCCACACGAATCCGTCTCCGGTCGTGATCGAACCGGCTTGCTCCGCAAGGGCGATCGTCTCGGTCACTTCGACGTCGTTCGCGTCCACTCTCGTCAACGTCTTGTCGAAATTCACGACCCAGATGGCGTCGTCGTCGACCGCCAGCGTCGTGGGACTGAAGCCGACCTCGACGCGCGCGTCGACAGACATGGTCTTGGGATCGATCTCCACCAGCTGGTTCTCGTTGACGTCGGTGACCCACACGCTCCCCAGGCCCGTGGTCACCGTGGAAGGGAAGTCGAAGACCTCGTCGCCCACGCGTTCCTCGACCTGGCCCGTCGTGGGCTCCAGCCGCGCGACCACGTCGCCTACGAGCGCCGCCACCCAGACGGCATCTTCGCCGACTGCCACCGAGCTCGGCGCGCGCCCGATCTCGATGTTCTCGTCCACGACTTTCCGCGCGTGGGGATCGATCCGGCTGATCGTCGTCGATCCTTCTCCGAAACCGACCCACACGGATCCCGCTCCGGCCGCGATCCCACTCGGCACGGGGCCTACGGATATCGGTTTTCCGACCGTCTCCGAAGAACCCGGGTCGATGAGCGAGACCGTGCCGTCGCCGGCGTTCGTCACCCAAATGCCGCCCTCGCCGACGCTCAGGCTTTGTGGAGCGTCTCCAACCTCGATGGCGGGTGCGATGTAGAACAACGCGCTCGGATCGAATTCGTCGTCGCTCGCGCGCGAGATGACCACGGCAGCAATCACCGACGCTACGAGGAGGGCGATCACGCCCGCTCTCAGGCGAGAGCGGCGGCGCGCAGAACCGGATGGCGATATCGAAGAGCGGCCTCGAGTCCGGGAGGGGCGAACCATCGTGGGCGAGCGTAACGAACGACCTCGTGCGCGCCCGCACAAATAGAAAGAGGGCGGCCCTTTCGAGCCGCCCTCTTGTTCCTCCCTGCCAGATCTCTTACCGAGTGACCCTCACCAAGCGGATGACCAGGCCGATGGCGATGAGCGCAACTCCGATGAGGACGAAGGTCATGACGCTTGCCCCCGTGAACGGAAGTGCGCCGGTTTCGTCAGCAGCGGGCTGGGTCTCTTCCCGTGCCAGCGGCTGCGCCGCCTCTTCCGAGTCAACGTCCGTCGAGCCTCGCGTGATGCTCTCGCCGAGGACCTGAGGACCAGCGTCCTGCTCGTCGAGACCGAAAGGAGCGCCAATCTTGCTGATGACTTCGCCCAGCACCTCGTCGTCGTTGTCGTCGTCCGGGCGGCATTGGATGTCGTCGCCCATGGACACGTCGTCCTCGCAGACCTTCTCGTCTTTGTCCTTACGGTCCTTCTCCTCTTCGTCCGAGTCCACGCGGTCGGTCTTGTCCTTCTTGGGCTTCTTGCCGCACCAGCCCTCGTTGTCGTCCTCGAAGTCGTCGTCGTTGCCGCAACCGTTGTTGCCATCCTGGTCGGCAAGATCGACCCCACCCGAACCGTTCGGCTTGTCGGGCCCACCGTTGCTGCGGTCGGGGCCGTTTCCGTCGTCGTCGGGGTCGGACGAGCTGTTGCCCTGGTTCCCCGAGTTGCCGTGCTCGACCGACTTGTCCTTACCGGAGGGGTGTGCGTTGTCGCC
>JALZCA010000024.1 GCA_030863285.1 Actinomycetota bacterium
GGGCGGCCGCGGGGCTGCGGCGGCCGCCGTCACCTGCCGCTCACCGGGAAGTCACCGACGCGCGCGCCGGCTCAGCCGGTGACGACCTCGGCGAAGAGATCGTTCCACTGCTGTTCCTCTTCCTCGCTGAGCACCTTGTAGCTGTGCAGCCTGCCGAGCATCTCCTCGGTCGGGAAGACGAGCGGCGACTCCGCGACCGAGGTGAGGTAGTCCGCCGTCTCCTGGTCGCCGCCATCGGCGGCCTCCTGCGCGTGCTGCCGGATGATCTCCTGCGCGGCAGGGACCGGGCAGATGTAGTTGATCCACGCCGTCATCTGCGCGGCGATCTCTGGTTGGTAGACGAAGTCCATCATCATCATCGCGTCGACCGGGTGCTCAGCGTTCTGCGGGATGCACATGTTGTCGACCCACAAGATGCCGCCCTCCTCGGGAACGACGAACTTGATGTCGGGGTTGTCGAGCGTCTTGCCGAGGACGTCTCCCGACCACGCCATTGTCAGCGCGAGGTCTCCCTGCGCGAGCGGCTGCACGTAGTCGTTGCCGTAGTACTTGCGGACGATGCCGTCCTCGCGCTGCTGCAGCAGCTTCTCTTGGGCCGCTTCGACGTCTTCCATCGTGGCCTCGGTCGGAATGACGCCCTCGCCGAGCAACACCAGGCTCATCGTGTCGCGCATCTCGAGCATCATCCCGACCTTGCCGGCGAACTCGGGGTCGAAGAGGTCCTGAACGCTCGTGATCTCACGCCCGGTGAGCGATTCGTTGTAAGCGATGCCGGTGATGCCCGAGGCCCACGGCACGCTGTGCGCGTTGTCCGGGTCGTACGACGGGTCCTGATAGATCTCGCCGGCGTTGGCCCGGAAGTTGGGGATTTTCGAGTGATCCAGTTCCTCGAGGTAACCAAGGCGGATCATCTTCGCCACGAGCCAGTCGGTCACCACGATGATGTCCCAGCCGGTCGACTTGCCTGCCGCAAGCGGCTCGCGGATCTGGCCGAAGAACGAAGCGTTGTCGTTGATGACGGTCTTGTAGTTGACGGTGATGCCCGTCTCGTCTTGGAACTGCTCGAGGGTCGGGCTCTCGCCGCCCTTGCGATCGATGTACGCGATCCAGTTGGCGAAGTTGAGCTCGCCGGTCTTCTCGGTTGTGGTGAGGCCCTCGTTCTCGCCCGAGGCGTTTCTTTCGGCCTCACCGCCGATGCCACAGGCGGCCAGGAAGGCGCTTACCGATAGCGCTCCTGCTCCGATGCCCATGCGACGGAGCAGGTCGCGCCGGGTCATCGTCCGGTGCGCGCTCGTGTCGAGTTCCCTTCTGAGCCTCTGGATCTCCTTGTCGTTCAAGAACCCTCCTCCTTGGACACGCCGACCCTCCCATTTTGCTTTGCGACCGCAAAGGTGTGTTCCGGATCCCACTTGAGGCGCACGCGCGTGCCGCCTCCAATCGCTTCGATGTCGGTCCCTAAGTTCTGCACATAGACGACGACCTTCGACCCATCCGCGGTAAGGCACTCGTATGACGTGCTCACACCGGTATACGTCGAGATCAACACGGTTGCGTCGATCGTGTTGCTTGCGCGGTCGGCCTCGGGCACATCGGGCCTCTTGATCTCGATCTTCTCGGGGCGGACTCCGACGTGAACCCCGCCGCGCTCCTTCGGAAGACGTTCGACGGGCAGGGCAACGGTTCCGCCGGCGGCGAGCCGAACCTCGGCTACCGGCCCATCGACCCGCGCGATCTCACCGTCGAGCAAGTTCGAGGCGCCCAGGAACCCCGCAACGAACTCGGTGGCGGGAAGCTCGTAGACCTCCTGCGGAGCCCCGACCTGTTCGAAGCGGCCCTCGTTCATCACCGCGAGACGATCCGACATTGTCATCGCCTCTTCCTGATCGTGCGTGACGTAAACGAAGGTGATCCCGACCTCGCTCTGGATCCTCTTGAGCTCGAGTTGCATCTGCTTGCGGAGCTTGAGGTCGAGCGCGCCGAGTGGCTCATCGAGAAGCAAGACCGCCGGCCGGTTGACGAGCGCCCGTGCGAGAGCGACGCGTTGCTGCTGGCCCCCGGAGAGCTGCGTCGAACGCCGGTTGCCGTAACCCTCGAGGTCGACGAGCTTAAGCATCTCCTCGACGCGGCTCTTGATCTCGACCTTGTCGACCTTCTTACGCTTCAGCCCGTAGGCGATGTTCTCCTCGACCGTGAGGTGGGGGAACAGGGCATAGGACTGAAAGACCGTGTTGACGTTGCGCTTGTAGGGCGGAAGGCCCGAGACCTCGTTGTCTCCCAAATAGACGTTGCCCGAAGTCGGCTCTTCGAAGCCGCCGATCATCCGCAGCGTCGTCGTCTTGCCGCATCCGGAGGGGCCGAGGAGCGAGAAGAACTCTCCCTCCTCGATCGTGAGCGAGATGTCGTCGACCGCGACCACATCCTTGAAGGACTTCGTGAGGTTCTCGAGCCGGACGTCTGACATGGAGTGCTCGCGCTTATCCGGGGGCAGTGCCGTGTTCGGCTTGGTAGGCGACGTATTCGGAGTACGGGTACCACCACGACTTCACGTCCATCTTCGTGTCGATGTGCACGTGCTTGGTCTGGCGGAAGTCGTCGAGCCCCTCCGGGCCGAGCTCGCGCCCGTTGCCCGATGCCTTCATCCCGCCGAAGGGGGCGGCTTCGTTATCGGTCAGGGGATCGTTAAACCAGACCGTGCCGGCTTCGAGGTCCTCCATTGCCTTGAGCATGTAGTCGAGCCTCAACGTGTAGACGTTCGCGCCGAGCCCATACTCGCTCGCATTGGCGCGCGCGATGGCCTCGTCGAGCGACGCCGCCTTCGCTATCGGCGCAACCGGGCCGAAGGTCTCCTGTGTCATCAACTCCATCTCGTCCGAGACGTCCACCACGACCGCCGGCGTCAAGAAGTACCCGCGGTCGAAGGTTCGATCGCCGCCGTGAACGACATTGGCCCCCGCGGCGCGCGCCGTCTCGAGTTGACGTTCGACTCGCTCGCGCTGAACACCGCGCACCAACGGACCGATATCGGTTTCATCCTGCATTGGATCGCCGACGACGAGCTGTTTGGTCTCGGCGACGAAAGCCTCGACGAAGTCGTCGTAGACGTCGTCGATCACGTAGAGCCGTTCGGCAGAGGTGCAGACCTGGCCCGTGTTGAGATACGAGGCCCACACTGCTCCCTTCGCGGCAACCTCGAGGTCGACGTCCTCGCAGACGATGAAGGCGTCTTTGCCGCCGAGCTCGAGGTGGACCTTCTTCATTTGGTCGGATGCGGCGGTCATGACCTTCTTGCCCGTCTCGACGGAGCCGGTGAACGCGATCAGCGAGGTGTCGCGATGGGCCACGAGTTCCTCACCGACATCCGCCTCGCCGACGACGACGTTGATCACGCCCTCGGGAAAGATCTTGGCGAACCCCTCGCACAGTTCGAGTGTGGAGAGTGGGGTATACGGCGACGGCTTGACCACGACGGTGTTGCCGGCTGCCAGCGCGGGCGCGAGCTTCCACATGAGGAGCAGGATCGGGTAGTTCCACGGCACGATCGCGCTGACGACGCCGAACGGTTCCTTGAGCACGAGCGAGAGCTGACCTTCTTCGCCCGAAGGCACGACTCGGCCACGCTCCGTCCGGCCGAGCTCCGCGTAGAAGTCGCAGCAAGCCGCGCTCCAGCCCATCTCGTCTTTGTTCTCGACGAGAGGCTTGCCGCCCTCGCGCGTCAGCGTCACCGCGAGCGAATCGGTCTGCGACGTCATCCAGCTCGAGAGCGCGTGGAGCATCTCGCCGCGCTCGGCCGCGGGAGTCTTCTTCCAGGTCTTGAACGCGCGCTTGGCGCCGCGTACGGCCTCGTCCACCTCGGCGGGAGTTGCCGACGCGACCTCGGCGATGACCTCTTCATTTGCTGGGTTGATGACCTCGAAGGGCTTGCCCGACCCCTCGCGCACGTCGCCGTTTAGGAGCACGTGTCTCTCACCCGGCCATTCCTTCCTCGACCCATTCGAGCGCTTCGATCAGGACGTCGAGTCCCTCGTTCAGGTCCTCGTCCGAGATCACCAGTGGCGCCAATAAGCGGACCACGTTGTCGTACGTTCCGGCCTTGAGCAGGAGAACACCTCGTTCGTG
>JALZCA010000053.1 GCA_030863285.1 Actinomycetota bacterium
CCGATGGCGGACGCCTCCAAAAAGACGTTGTGCCCGAGCTGCCTCGGTGTCATCCCGACTGCGCGGGAAAGACCGAACTCCCATCGTCGCTCGATCACCGCGATGAACATCGTGTTCGCGATCGTTAACGCGGCGACGATGAGCGCGGCGAGTTGAATCGCGCGGGCGATTGACACGAGACCCTCTGAGATGTCACCGACGCCGCCTATGACCTCGGCGCGCGTCTCGACGGTCGCGGGAAGATCGCGCCGCTCGAGATATTCCTCGACGTGGCGCGCCACCACCGACGCCGACGCCGAGCTCTCCGGCAACAGCGCGATCGAGTCCACCTTCGGGTCGTCCCACGCCGCGGCGTATGTGTCGTGCTCCATGTACATCGAATAGAAGGGCACCAGATCGTCGTACACGCCGCCGACGTCGAACTCCCGCGTTCCGGTCGGTGTCGGGACCGCAATCGTGTCGCCCTCCTCCAGCGACAGGGCTCGAGCGGCATAGCGAGAGATCATGACGTCGCCGCGACCAAGGGTGGCAACGAATTCCTCTTGGTCGACGCCCGCCGACGACAGATGGTCGGTCGCCCCCTCGCGGGCCGCGCGCGCCACCGAGATCGCGTAGATGATCGTTTGATCACCGTCGATGTCGACGAACCCGTAACGCCCGGGGTATGCATGGGCGACGCCCTCGACTTTCTCGAGACGTCGCGCGAAGCCGCGATCGAGCGGCTGATCGGATCCGAAACCATTGAACGACGTGGAGCTCACATACAGCGGGGCGCCGAACCACCCCTGCGCGGAGCGTGCTACCTGTGCCTCGATCGACTCGACAGCCGTGCCCACTCCCACGACCATCCCCAAGCTCAGCAACAACGCCGCAGTCGTAGCCGTCGTGCGGGCAATGTTTCGCTCCAGAGCGGTTCCCGCGAGCCGGCCGACGGTCCCGAAGCCGGCCCCCAACGCCCGGCGAGCCGCCGCTATCCCCCACGGGACGCACCACAAGAGCATGACCGTCACGCCGGTCAGCAGCGCGACCAACCCCGCGCTCGCGACTAACGGCGTTGGCTCTCGCAGGTAGAGGACGATCGACACCGCGGTGGCCGCCGCGCTTACCACCAGCGCGACTACCGCAGCGCGCGTCCGGATATCCGATAGCGCCGGTGCGAACGGCGCGCGTGGTCGCAGGAATTCGATCGGTGCCATGGCGAGGATTCGCTTGATGGGAACGAACGCCCCGATCACGGAGACCACGACGCCGCCGGTGAACGAGAACGCGGCGCCGCGCGCCGAGACGGTGACGTCGCCGTTTGTGGTCTCCGGCAGTACGAAGCGGTAACCCTCGATCGCCTCGGCAACCAGAGCTCGCGCGAGGAAATAACCCAAGACAACGCCGACCGTCGATGCGAGCGCACCGAGCAGCGCAGCTTCCGTGAGGAATGCACCGAAGATACGGCGACGACGCGTGCCCAGCGCGAGCCCCAAGGAGATCTCGCGGCGCCGTTCTGCAACCGTCATCGACATCGTGTTGTAGACGACGAACAACGCGACGAACAACGCGACGACTCCGGCCATCGACGTGAGCAGCTGCAGGGTCCCGAAAGTGCGTTCGAATGCCCGAGCGCGTTCCCCCGGAGGCCCGACGGTCGCTGCTCCGTCGAGTGCTTGCTCGAGGTCCCCCTGCACGCCGGCCGGCTGCGCGTCGGGGGAGGTCACGACGTAGATCGAGTCGACCCGGCCCGCTTTGTCGAACAAGTGCTGCGCGGCGGGAAGTCCCATGATCCCGAAATCGCCACCATTGACGGCGTCGAGAACCGAGCCGCTGAGCACGCCTGCGACCTCGACCGATCGTGGGCCCCGCGGGGTCTGCACCGAGATCTCCGCTCCCGGGGCCGCGTCGAGTCGTTGAGCGAGACGTTCGGCGAGGACGACTCCGCCGGTGAAGGCACCGGTGTCCCCCGTCAATCTGACGTCGCTAAGGGGGCCCGGTTCGCTCGAGAAGAGCGATGCAAACTCGAACGTCACGCCCAACCACAGTGCTTTCGTGCTCTCGTCGCCTCGCGTCGTCCGCGCTACCGTCCTGGTTACCGGAGCGACGCGCTCGACGCCTTCGACCGCCGCGACCTCTCGCACGGTCTCTTGAGGTAGTCCCGAAAGGTCCGTCGCCGCGACCTCTAGCTCCGCTTCGCCGGCGAGCAACCGCATGCTCGAGCGGACAGTCGAGGCGAGAGTGCCGTTGATCACGTTGATCGAGAAGATCAAAGCGACTCCGGCCGCGACGCCCGAGAGCGTCAGGAACGTGCGAAGACGCCGCTCGTAGAGGTGGCGAAAGTTGACCCGCCGGAAGAAGGCGAGAGTCTCCCGCATCGCGCTAGTCCGCGCGCTCCGTCAACGCGCCGTCGACGAGACGGATGGTGCGATCCGCGTAGGACGCGGAGCGCGGGTCGTGCGTGACCATGACGATCGTTTGACCCGCGTCCGCCGTCGACCGCAAGAGCTTGAGGATGTCCTCGCCCGTAAGCGAGTCGAGGTTCCCCGTCGGCTCGTCGGCGAGAACGACCGCGGGGTTGGTGACGAGCGCACGGGCGAGAGCAACTCTCTGTTGTTCGCCTCCGGAGAGCTGTGCAGGTCGATAGTCGCTCCGGTGAGAGAGTCCAACCGACGCGAGAACCGCCTCGGCTCGCTCGTGCGCGTCGGAAACGCCGTCGAGGAGCAACGGGAACGCGACGTTCTCGCCCGCGGTCATCGTCGGAAGAAGGTTGAAGAACTGCAGCACGAACCCGAGCCGTCTCCGTCGCACGAGCGCGAGCTCTTCGTCGTCGAGGTCGGTGAGAACCCTGCCTTCGAGTCGAACGCTTCCGGCATCCGGCCGGTCGAGGCCGCCGATCACGTGCAGGAGCGTCGACTTGCCCGAGCCCGATGGACCCGTAATCGCGAGGAACTCGCCGCGACGCACTGTGAGGTCCACCCCGCGGAGAGCGTGGACGACGTCGTCGCCTTGCTCGTACGTGCGCTCGAGTCCGCGCGCCTCCACGGCCAGATCGGCTTTCCGCTCGGTCACCTGCGGGGGCCGCGCGGACGTGACTTCACTCACGCGCCGATCTCCTTGCTTAAGCGATCGAGTCGGGCTGCAGTGAGCTCGATCCAGCGCAGATCCGCCTCGAGGTGCGCCAGCGCGTAATCGGCTACGACCTCATCCGCGAGATCTCCGCTCGTCTTGAGACGCGTCAACCCGCGCATCCGCTCGAGGTGTTGTGCGCGCTGCGACTCGAGAAACGCGGCCGCGTCACGGCCGCTGGCCAGCGCGAGGACGACCTTCGCGAACAACACGCTCTGGATGTAGGGCTCTGCCGGTTCGGGCTCGCGCAGCCACTCGTCCAGGTCGGCAACACCCTCCGGCGTGATCGCGTAGAGCTTGCGGTCGGGACCCCTACCCGGCTCCTCCGTCTGGACGTCGACGAGGCCGTCGCGCTGGAGGCGCGCGAGCGTCGAGTACACCTGACCGAACTTCACCGGTTTTGCGAAGTTGAACAGCGAGTCGTACTCGCGCTTGAGCTCGTAGCCGTGCCGGGGCGCGGGCTCGAGCAAACCCAGCAACGCGTACGGAACGCTCATCGTCAGTCACTATACACTGATTGCATACACCCGGTGGCTAGTCGCCGGGATTGCGCCGCTTAGGCTGCGGGCGGGCGGCTCCGGTCGGCCCCGCGCCGGCGGCGGACGCGAGCAGGTCTTCGAGTTGCTTCGTCAGATGGCTCCAGTCGAAACGCTCTGCGATCGTGCGGCCCTCGTCCACGCGCCGTCCGTCCCGAGGCGAAGCCAGCACCTCGCGCAGGCGGGCGGCCAGCGCCCGCGCGTCCCCGGGCGGCGCGTAGAGCGCGGCATCTCCGGCCACTGCGCGAAAGGCATCGAGCGACGAGCACACGACCGGCGTCCCCGCCGCCATGGCCTCGAGGAGCACGATCCCGAACGACTCGCCGCCGAGGTTGGGCGCGCAATAGACGTCGGCGCCCGCATAGGCGCGAGCGACGTCGTCTTCGGACACTCGCCCCAGCCATACGGCGTCGATACGAGAGCGCAGGGCAAGCCGCTCCGCTCGCCGTATCCGCGGGCCTTCGCCCACCACGGCCAACCTGATGTCGAGATCGCCGAGCAGCGCAACCGCGCGGACGAGGACCTCCAGGCCCTTGCGTCTCTCGATGCGCCCGAGGAACAAGATCGTCTTCTTGGGACCGAAGTCCATGGGCTCCGCGTTGTCGAAACGGGCCACATCGATGCCGTTGGGCACGATCTCGTAGTCGCCGGGGAAATAGCGCGCCGCAAGAGCGCGGGCCGCGGGTGATACCGCGGTTCGCTTCGTCATGCGTGCCGCTGCCCTCTCGAGATAGGGCCGCGCGATCCGGTAGCCCGCGCTCGACTCGGTCGCGGCGTGGAAGGTCCCGACCACCGGCGCGTCGCTTGCGCCAAGGGCCAGCAGAGAGAGGCTGGGGATGAGCGGCTCGTGCGCCTGGACGACATCGGGCTCGAGCAGCGCCAGCGCGTCCCGTACCTGGGCGGCGACGCGCGGGCCGAACGCGACGGGGGCGACCGATCCGTTGGCCGGAACCGATAGCGAACGGCCGACGAACTGCGTCGCGTACTCCTCGGAGCCGAGCGGCTCCGGGCCCGAGAGCGGCGCGATGACGGTGACCTCGTGGCCGCGTCGCGCGAGCGCGGGGGCCAGCGACCTCACGTGTGATTGGACGCCCCCTGGACGATCCCAGGCGTACGGGCAGACGATTGCGATCCTCATTGGGCGTCCTCGCTTCCCCGAGGGAGATCGGCCTTCCAGAACGGCTGGAAGACGTGCCATTCCTCGGGATGGCGGGCGACCAGGCTTTCGAGCGTCTCGGCGATCCGGCGGGTGAGGTCCTCGACTCGTTCGCTCGTGGGAGAGTCTTCGGCCGGGAGTTCGAGCGGGCCGGTGATCTCCGTCGCCCAGCCCCGCTTACCCTCCTCGTGGACAGCGCTATAGACGCCCGCGACGAGAACGGGGACCCCCGTGCGCAGCGCGATCGTGGCCGCGCCGGGGGGAAACGTTGCCGGCTCTCCGAAGAACTTCACCTCGATACCGGTCCCCTTGAGGTCTCGGTCTCCGAGGATCGCAACCACGGCGCCGTCCTCGACGGCTTCGGCGAGCTTCGTCGTGACCCCGCTCTGGGCCGGGTGGATGATCATCCCCAGCCGGGCGCGGTGCTCGACAAAGAAGTCGAACATGCGCCTCGGCCGGAGCACCTCGGCGACCGTCACGAGGGTGTTGCCGCGCGCTCCGACCCAGGCCCCCGCGGCGTCCCAATTCCCGAGGTGCCCGACGACGACGATCGCTCCCTTGCCGCGCGCCAGCGCCTCGTCGATCTTCTCCTCTCCCTTGCAGCGGAACCGGTCGAGGAAGAAGGCCCGGTCCTCGCGCACGAGCCGGAACGTCTCGAGCCAGTAACGCGCGTACGACTCGAACGCCCGCCCCACCAGGTCGGCTACCTCGGGGGAGGCGCGCGCCTTGCCGGTGATCCGGGCGAGGTTGCGCTCGACGACGGCACGCCTCTTTTTCGACAGTCGCCACCACAGGCGCCCGAGCGAGTGAGCGAGCCCGTAGGCCCATCGCTCCGGAAGCGCGAGGGCAAGCCGCGACCCCGCGACGTAGGCGTAGTAGACGAGCTGGAGCAGACGCCCCTCGTCGGCAGGGCGCCTAGACGTCACCGCGCGCCTGTCGCCGGACGTGCACGAGTCGCTGCACGACGGTGACGAGTGAGAGCGCCGCGAGGATGCCGAGCACCAGCGGCATGATGTCGTAGAAGACGAGGGCGATGATCATCAAGATCAGGCGCTCCGCACGCTCGACGATCCCGACGTTGCAGTCGTAGCCGAGCCCCTCGGCCCGGGCCTTTATGTAGGACACCAGGTACGAGACGACGAGCGTCACCAAAGCGAGGGCCGCAACCCAGCGATCGTCGGCCTGGGCCGCATCGGGCGAGACCCCGTAAAGCCACGCCACCGGGATGAAGAAGAGGGCGTCCGATAGGCGGTCCGCCGTGGAATCCAGCAGCGCTCCCCACTTGCTTGCAACTCCCGCCGCCTTCGCGACCGCCCCGTCCACCGTGTCGGCGAGAGCCGCCACGATCGCGACCAGCCCCGCCGCCACCAGGCGACCCTCGATGATGAGGTAGGCGGTCACTCCGGTGACCGCGACGCCGAAGAGCGTGATCGCGTTCGCGCCGATGCCCCATCGGTGCAGCGTCCGTCCCGTGGGACGCATGGCCTTGTCCCATACGGTGCGGATCTTGGCGTTGAGCACGGGCCGATCCTAGTCCGCCCCGTTTCCGGCAACCCGATAGAACGAGGCGCGCTTCACGACTACGATTACTTGCCCTGCGATCAGGCGTTTGCGCAGTCGCGGCGGTCGAGAAACGACAAGGGAGGGCGAGTGAAGAGCTACCCGACGGAGAACATCCGCAACGTCGTGTTGGTGGGACACGGAGGATCCGGCAAGACCTCGCTCGCGGAGGCGCTCCTTTTCAAGTCCGGTGCGATCACCCGCATGGGCAAGACCACCGAGCAGAACACCGTCTGCGACTTCGACGAAGAAGAGCATCGCCGCCAGATCTCCATCAGCACCGCGTTGGCGCCGGTCGAGTGGCAGAACCACAAGATCAACATCCTCGATGCTCCGGGCTACGCCGACTTCATCGGCGAGATGAGCGCCGCCATGCGCGTTGCCGACCTCGCCGTCTTCGTCGTATCGGGCGTCGAGGGGCTCGAGGTGCAGACGCAGGTCGCCTGGAATCTTGCCGACCAACTGCGCCTTCCGCGGTTCATCTTCGTCAACAAGTTGGACCGCGAGAACTCGTCGTTCAAGGACACGCTGGAGCAATTGCGTGAAGCGTTCGGACTGGGGGCCGCGCCGATATCCCTTCCCCTCGGACGCGAGCACGAGTTCCGCGGTGTCATCTCGGTTATCGACGAAGCCGCGTTCGCCTACGACTCCACGGGAAATCCCACCGAAGAGCCCGTCTCCGAGGATCGCCGCGCGCGCGTCGAAGAGGTAAGGACCAACCTCCTGGACTCGGTCGCGGAAGTGAACGACGACCTGCTGGAGAAGTATCTCGAGAGCGGCGAGCTCACGCGCGACGAGATCGTGTCCTCTTTGCATGACGGCATTGCGGAGGCGACGATCTTTCCCGTCTTCGTTGGGTCGGCGACAAAGCTGATCGGCATCGACCGTCTCGCCGACGTCATCGTCGCCGCAGGTCCCTCGCCGCTCGATCGCCCGCCGATCGAGAACGAAGCCGGCGAGGCGCGCGAGGCGAAACCGGACGCGCCGATGTCGGCTCTCGTGTTCAAGACGATGACCGACCCCTACGTCGGTCGCGTGAGCTTCTTCAAGACCTACTCGGGCATCGTCAAAGGCGACGGGACGATCCACAACGCGACGCGCAACGTCGACGAACGCGTGGGCCACGTCTTTACGATGCGCGGCAAGACCCAGGAACAGATGAGCGAGATCGTCGCCGGCGACATCGGGGCGATCGCCAAGCTGAACCACACGATCACCGGCGACACGCTCGCGGACAAATCGGCGCCGATCGTGCTTCCCGCCATCGAGCCGCCGGAGGCGCTGCTGCCCAAGGCGATCCAGCCCAAGACCAAGGGCGACGAAGACAAGCTGATGATCGGGCTCAACAAGCTCATCGAGGAGGACCCGTCTCTGAGGCTCGAACGCAGCGATGAGACGCACCAGACGATTTTGTGGGGGATGGGCGACGCTCACCTCGACGTCGTGCTTCATCGTCTCCAGACGAAGTTCGGCGTCGAGGTCGAGCAAGTCGCGTTCAAGGTCCCCTATCGCACCACCTTCCGGGGCCGCGCCGACGCGCTCGGACGACACGTCAAGCAGTCGGGCGGGCACGGCCAGTACGGCATCTGCAACATCACGGTCGAGCCGCTCGGGCGCGGTGAGGGGTTCGTGTTCGAAGACAAGATCTTCGGCGGGGCGATCCCCAAGCAGTGGATCCCCTCGGTCGAGAAAGGCGTGCTCGCGGCGATGGAGAACGGAGTCGGCACCGGCTACAAGATGATCGACGTCAAGGTGTCGCTCAACGACGGCAAGTTCCACAGCGTGGACTCGTCGGACTTCGCCTTCCAGATGGCCGGGACGCTGGCGATGAAGGATGCCGCAGAGAAAGCAGGCGTCTCCGTGCTCGAGCCCATCTGGACGATCGAGGTGATGATCCCCGAGGATCTGACCGGAGACATCATGGGCGACCTCCAGAGACGGCGCGGGATCCCCGAAGGCATCGAGACGATCGGCGGGGGCCGCCAGCTAGTCAAAGCCCAGGTGCCGTTCGGCGAGGTGACCCACTACGCGACCGATCTGCGCTCGATCACCGGGGGCCGCGGGACATTCTCGTGGGGTTTCTCGCACTACCAAGAGGTGCCGCACGACCTCGCGCAAAAGATCCTCGAGGCGGCAAAGGCGGAGCCCGCGCACGCCTGACGCTTGAGGGGTGTGCATTTCGTAGCGACCGGCGCTACGGATGACACAAACCCTCGCGGGGCGAGAGCGTCCAATCGTCCCGGGCGCCTCATGCCCGCGACGTTTGGACCACGGGTACTCCTCTGCGTGACCCATCGTCCACACTTCCGCTCGCGCCGACGAGCGCGGCCGTCCGGCGCCTACACGCCGTCGAACAGGGGGCGGAGCTTTGCGTAGGTCTGCTCGAGCATCTCGGGAAGCACCTTCGTCTCCCCCACTACGGGCATGAAGTTCGTGTCTCCGCCCCAGCGCGGCACGACGTGCATGTGCAG